>JBPCRR010000092.1:0-3189 GCA_050996645.1 Acidimicrobiales bacterium
TCTTCTTGGGAGCGTTGCTGCCCAACCCGAGTGCGCGCTACGCCAAGAGCAATGTGGCAGCGATAGCGCGCGCGGCCGGCCCCAACCTCCAAGCGGGCGACCTGGTGGTGCTCACCCAGACGGAGCAGCTCGGCGCGCTTTCCTATTACCTTCCTCACGGCCTCCGGTACGTGACACCTTTGGGGGCCGTGGCCGACCCCGGCCACGTGGACTGGCGCGACATCGTGCACCGCCTCTCTGTCGCCGACCCCTGCGCCACTGTGGCTCCGGCGCTGGCCGCTCTTCCCATCGGCGCCCGCGTGCTCGAAGTCAACCCGCTCATCCCAGTGGGCGCCTCGGGGTCCGCCTGGTCGCGCTCGGCCCACCACCAGGTCGCGGCGATCGACGAGCTGGTCGGCGGCGACAGGGCCCTCACGCCCATCCGTCTGTACACCGACCACACCCACCCCAAGCCGTTCAGCGCTGTCACCGGCGAGCTGTTCGTGAAGGTTGCCGCCGAGCAGGCTTGCCCGTGACCGCCGCGTATCTCGCACCGGCGCCGCCTGGCGCCGGTGCCGCCTGGCGCAGCCACCGCTGGTCACCCGTCGCCCCCCTCGTCGCCGCGGCGCTCGTCGGGCTCGGCTTGCGCCTGGGTTGGCGGGGCGTGGACCTGCCCGCCCAGCTCTACAGGGTGGCGCAGGTCCGAGCTCACGGGATCACCGTCTGGGACAGCCAGTGGTACGGGGGACATTGGACCTTCAGCTACAGCGTGATCTTCCCGGCCGTGGCGGCGTTCATCGGTGTCGGCCTCCTGGCCCTGCTCAGCGCCGCGGCGGCTGCGCTGGCTTTCGACCGCCTCGCCGCCGCCTACGCCAGGAACCCACGCAACGCAGTGGGGACGCCCGCCGCGCGGGCGGCCTCGCTCGTGTTCGCGGTCAGCACGATCGTCGAGCTGGCCATAGGGCAGCTTCCGTTTCTCTTCGGCGAGGCGCTGGCCCTGTGGTGTCTCGTCGCGATCCTCTCGCGGTCGTGGATCCCCGCGGCGGCGCTCGCGGTGGCGACCTCGCTGTCGAGCCCGCTGGCTGGTGCTTTTCTGGCCCTGGCCCTCCTCGCTTGGGCGCTGTCTCATCGAGATCGACGCCGCTTGGTTGGACTGGCCCTGGCCGGGGCGGTCCTTCCGGTTGCCGCGACGGCGGTGCTCTTCGGAGCCCCGGGGCAGATGCCTTACCCGGCGCGGGACTTCGCTTGGGAGCTGGTGGTCGCCCTGTGCCTATGTGTCCTCACCCCGCGGGGCCAAAGGTCGCTGCGCCTCGCGATCGGGCTCTACGCGGTGGCGATCGTGGGTAGCTTCGCCATCCCTTCGGCCGTCGGGGGCAACATCGGACGCCTCGAGGACCTGTTGGGGCTCCCGCTGGCGGTGATGCTCCTCTGGACGCGCCGCAGGGTGCTCCTTGTCCTGGTCGCGATCCCCCTCGCCCTCTCTCAGTGGGCGCCGGCGTGGGGCGCGATGACGTCCAATGGGTCCCAGCCCTCCACCCACCGCGCGTACTACACGCCGCTTGTCTCGTGGCTGCAAGGGGAGGGAGCCGCGCACGTCCCCGCCGGCCGCGTCGAGGTGGTGCCGACCAAGTACCACTGGGAGGCGACCTACGTGGCGCCGGCCGTGGCCTTGGCTCGCGGGTGGGAGCGCCAACTCGACCTCGGGAAGGACTCGCTGTTCTATACCCCCGGCGCGCTCGACGGGGCCTCTTACATGCAGTGGCTGCGATCCAACGGGGTCACCTACGTCGCGTTGGCCGACGCTCCCCTCGACTACGCGGCGGTCGCCGAGGCCAACCTCGTGCGCGCCGGCGTCGCCGGGCTGCGACCGGTGTGGCAAACCCCGCACTGGCGGGTCTACCGCGTCGACGGGAGCCTCGGGATGGTCGAGGGCGCCGCGCAGCTGGTCTCAGCCGCCGGCGGGCACGTGGTCCTTCGCTTCACCTCGCCCGGCGCGGCGTTGCTGCGGGTGCGTTACAACCCGTATTGGCGGGCCAGGGGCAACGCCGGATGCGTGGCCCCGGCTCCCGGCGACTGGACGTCGGTGGTGTCGGGCAGTGCGGGGACCCTCAATCTCGACCTGCGGCTCTTGGCCTCGGGCACGTCGGTCTGCCCCGCGGGGGTGGGCTCGCCGGCGGCGTCGAGCTGATCCTACGAGGGCAGCGCCACCGAGGCGGAGCGGTGCAGCTCGGTTGACTGGCTCACAAGTCGCGCCCTCGCCGAGGCGAACGGCGGGAGGGACCACCACGGCGACAGCCCAACCCGGGTCGGTGGCTGAGCCCCGCACAGCACTAGTGCGCTGCCAGGCGGTTGCTGGTTGACGGCGTCGACGCCGAGCCGGCGCTGGCGGTGCATTGACCAGGTGACCGTCTCAGAGCCCCGCGACGGCGCCCACCAGTCCCCGCGGCTAACCGAGCGGCTCGGCACGTCGACTTCACCGGCCAGGCGCGAGACGAGCTCGAGGGTAGCCATGTCCCCGATTCCGCCTAGCACCACCTTCGATCCGAACAGGGACAACAGTCCGTCCGCCGCTCCGTGCCAGCGCTGCCTCGCCTGGGACAGGTCCTGCAGGCAGGCGATGGTCAATAGCCCCTGGCCGCCTCCCTCACTCACCATCGCTGGCAGGTCCGGCATGGGGGCGATGTTGGCGAGCTCGTCGAGGGCGAGGGTGACGGGTACCGCCAGCGTTCCTGTGCTGGCAGCCGTGAACGCCCCTGCGCGCACCTGCTCGATGAACGCCACGACCACCGGCGCGACGAGGGCCTGGTAACGCGCCGGGGCACACAGGTAGACGGTGTCGGTCGAGTGGACCAGGCGTCGAGGGTCGAAGTTCGGGGTGGCTGCGCTGTCGAGCGCCGCTTCTGACCGGTATGCCGCGAGGACCCCCGCCGCCGTGGACCAGATGCCAGACCTCTCACGAGGGTCGGTGGCTGCCAAGCCGGTCAGGGTGTCCACCGCGACTTCGGCTTCGTGGCCCCGCAGGACGGCCCGGGCCGGGTCGAGCTCCTGGCGTAGGACCCAACTGAGGACGAGGCGCATGTCGCCTCCGGTGAGCGCGGCTGCGTGCAGCAGCGGAGCGAGAAGCGCCTCCGCCCGCTCGCTCCAGTGTCACGTGGCGCCGCGGAGCTCGCCGGGGCGCACGGCGCGCACGAGCGCTTGGGCTGTCGCAAA
>JBPCRR010000206.1:0-9258 GCA_050996645.1 Acidimicrobiales bacterium
TCCCGCATCGTCGCAGCGATGTCGTCCATCGCCACCCTCACCGTCGCCGGCACCGGGATGGCGGCGTCGAGCTCGTCGGTCTGGTAGTCCTTCTTCATGGTGGTCCCCTTGCTCTCGGGTAGTCTTGGTGGACACTCGAGACCTAACAATCAGGCAGGTCTCGAGCGGGGGAACGCAAACTCAAAATCCACGACGACCGGGACAACCTTCGGTTTCCAGGCTCCGATCGTCGGCCCGCAGCTGCAACAGGACTTCGGGCTCGACCTCGCGCATGCTGCGAGGCACAGTCCAGGTGTCCCATCCGCCTTCCTCGGGCTTACGGAGGAGTCCGGTCACGTCGTTGGATGTTTCGTAGCCGAGCACCCCGGATTTAACCGAGGCTCGCCGGGCGGCCCAGCTGTCAAGCCGGTGCGCCAGACGCTGGCGTACGGCGTCGGCGGCGGGAATGTCACACAGCACCTTCTCGGCCCGGTTGGTGATCGAGGCGATGAGCAGTCCTACAGCCGGCGCCGTCGGGGAGATGTCGACCTTGCCGGCAGCCGGGTTCGGCAACGCCGAAGGAGAAGAATGGCGCAAGCAGGTGACCAGCACGCCGGTCAGTCCCCGGTCGAGGGCCCGATCGCTGAAGGGCGTGGTGGTCAGGCCCTCCACGCGGGCACCGAACGTTTCGTGATAGTGGACGAAATCCTCGTAGTGGGCCAGGTCCCGGGGTCTCGACCACTGATAGATGGTGAAGACCACTCCAGGACGCTCAACGTCTCGACCGATCCGCGAGGTGGCTTGGATGTACTCGGCGGTGTTCTTGGGCTGGCCGGTCACCACCATCGTCCCCAGCCGCTGAACGTCGACCCCGACTTGAAGCATGCTGGTGGCCAGCAGGACGTCGATCGGCAGTCCATCAGACCGCTTGGCGGCTGCCTCGCGACCCGCCTTGAGGTCGGCGGCTAGGACGTCCATGGCCGCGGTCGAGTCGAACGTCGGATCGAACGGACGCTCAAGTTCGGCCAAGGCGCCGGCGATCCGGCTGCTCGGCATGCGGCTCGTGAGCTCCTGGACATTGGGACGTCGACGTCTGGTCCGAACCCGCTGACCCCGGATGCGCTCACCGATGTCGTCGTCGACGAGGCGGCGCATCCCGGCCAGTTCACGGGTGGAACTGAAGTAGTCCACCAAAGTCATGTAAGGGTCGGCGACGGCGCCATGGCGGTCGAATAGGTACTGGGCGTGCTCCATCAGGGAGCTGACGACACGGATCTCGACGGCTGAGAGACGCTCGCCGGGAGCGATGATGCCGCGGTAGCGCCGGCTAGGAGTTGACGACGATGGCTCCACCAATGTCGAAAAGAAGGTCTCGCCGACATCGAGAACCTGGGGTGGGAACAACGTGATCCCGCGGGCGAACACTTTTTCCACCTGGTCCGCGGCCCGTCTGACCGTAGCGGTGGAGGCCACGACGACCGGCCGGATCTGGACCTCCCCGCTGACGCGGGTGCAGAGGGAGTCGACGGCGGTCTCGTAAAGCCCGACCATGGATCCAAGTGCGTCGCTGATCAGGTGAAGCTCGTCTTGGATGATCAGGTCCGGGGGCCGGAGGCGTAGCGCGGGACGGGACTTGACCGCCGGCAGGGTCCGAGTGGCCTGGTGACTGGCCTTGCAGAACCCGTCGAAGTCCGGGTTGCGCCAGCCGTGGCGGTCGCAGCGCTGCTCCACCAGCCCGAACAGGGTGCTCGTGGCCGCCTTCCATGGCAACTGGGCCAACTTGTCGACCGTGGCGATCACCAGCGCGGGGGTCAGGCGGTAGATCTCCTCATCGACGGTGAGGACGGGGATCCCCTCCCCTGGTGACTCCCGAGCGGTGAAATGACACCGCCCCTCCGGGTCGCTGCAGAACACCAGCACCCGCCGCCGCTCCCGGTCGCTGCGCAGATCGGCCGCACCGAGGCGTGACCCGCACCACGGGCAGGCCAGGAGCTGGAGCACTCCCGCGGCGCCGCTGCCATCGCGGCCCTCCTCGATCTGGCGTTGCGCCTCCTCGAAGCTGTTCGGCGAAACCTTCGAGCCCACCCACAACCCGACCCGAAACGGGACTGCCCCCCACCTGCTATCTCCGGACGCGATCCGCTCGCGGCGTAGGACCTCGCAGGCGCACATCAAGGCGGCCGCCCGCTGGAACTGCTGGGCGGTCAGCAAACGCAGGGTGTAGCGCATCAGCACCGCCATCCCGTCGGTGCCGTCGAGCGCGCCGGTGGGGCTTTCCAACACGCCTTGAAGCCTGCGAATGGCAAAGGTGTAAGCGGCCAACCCGAGGTAGCTCTCGGTCTTGCCGCCGCCGGTCGGGAAAAACAGCAGCTGAACCTGGCCGTCGTCCCAGCCCCGGTGAGCGTCGGGGTGCTGAGGGTCGGTGAGGCCGGGTAGGCAGAGGAGGACGAAGGCAAGCTGGAACGGCCGCCAGCTGCGCCGACCCGCGACGTCCAACTCCGCCAGAAGCCGACCGGGGTCGAGGGTGGAATCCCCGAGGCGCCGGCGCACCACCTCGCTGCGGACCCGCTGCAAGGCCATGGCCTGGTTGGCGAAGCGGAACGCCTCCCGGGCCATCGGGTTGTCCCTCAATAGGTCTATGGCCCGATCGAGACGGTCGGCGACCGCCCGAGCGTCGTCCAACAGCCTGCTCGCCGCCGGACCGTAACGGGTGACCTCGGGGTCCGACGCCGCTTCCGCCTCGGACTGTTGCAGCCACGAACGGTAACCGGACACCAAGGGCCGCAGCCCCCGGACCAGGTCGTCGCGGGCCAGGTCCTGGCTGCCGAGGCGGGCCATGTCGAGCACCACGCCCGGCGTCGCAGCCGCTCCAGCCGGGACGGTGAGCAGTACGTCGGCGAGAGGAAAACAGGTCGTGCGCAGCCGCCAGGCCCGGATCACCCCTGGCTCGACGTCGGCCTCCACAGCACAGTGGCGCCCGAAGCCGTAGCGTCGCCGGCGGCGGTACAGCATGGCCAGCTCCACACGTTCGCTGTCGCCGCCGGACGGCGGATCAACGAACTCCGGGTCGTTGTGACCGAGAAACACCGGCGAGGCGCCGTCGGCGGCAGTGACCGACAGCTGGACCTGGTAGAGGCGAGCGGCGTCCGGCGTGGAGGCCGGGTACGGCTGGGAGTTGACCAGCGAGACGTCGACGATCCGGCGCCGCCCCCGATGGCGGACAGTGGCACGCAGCTCCACCCCGTCCTGGCCTCCCACCGCCGTCTGAGAGAACTGTCCCTCTGCACCGAGCTCGACGTCCCTTCTCCCGACCATCGGCTCACGACGCCATACGGTCCTCGGGCGGCCCTGCTCGGTCTCGTGGCTCTGCGAAGGCGCCGGGCGGTAGCGGCCCCACTCGGCGCTAACTGTCAACACCTCCACCGAGGCCGGGACCGCGAACGACAGGCCGATCGCCGACGCCGCCATCCGGCCCGTACGCACCGCAGCCGCCGGCTCGGGGTCCTCGACCTCCTCCGCGGCGCCGGCCGTCTCCAAATCGGCCAGGTCCGGGTCGGCGATCAGCTCGGTGCCGTCGTCCGGATCGGTGTCGCCGGGGTCTGCGCCGGCGGTTGTCTCGGTGGGCGGGCGGGCGCTGCTCGGCACCAGGCGGCCGAGCAGGTAACGCTCGGCCGGGGCATCTCCGGGCGGCAGCTCCTCCGTCGGGCCGTCCCGCGGCCCGAGCAAGTCACGCTCGACCAATGCCTCCAGCTCGGCCCGGACCTCGTAGGAGCTGACCGGGGCTCCACTGCCTGTGGCGGTAGTCACGGCTGCGACGGTAGACGGTAGGTGGCACCGTCGGCATCGGGCGACAACCTGTCGGTCGAACCGCGCTGGTCCCGTCGGGCTAGCCCCATGGCCGTAGACTCCGGTGCGGTGATGGGCACTTGAGCGGACAAGTACCAGACGGACCGCTACCGGACTACGCCAGCCCTCCGGTGGTTGAGGTCGTCTTCGCGGTGGCAGTCGAGCCGATCCGAGTTCCGCTGATGGACTTGTCAGCCTTCGCCCTCGGCGCCTTCGGTGAGGAGTTCCCGATTCGCCAGGAGCAGCCGCCGATGCGGATGGTCAGCGAGTCGTTCGACAACCCCCAGACCGTGCAGCTGCACTTGATGCTGGGCCTCCTGTCGGGGCAGTCTCCGGTCCGCCTGTGGCTGCAATCCGAGGACCAGTCGAGACTCATCCAACTGCAAACCGACTGGATGGCTTGTAACTGGCAGAAGGCCGGGGGTGCCGGCGAGTACCCCAGATACGGGGTCATCGAGGAGTTCTTTCTGAGCGCCTGGGGGAAGGTAGCGGACTTTGCGGCAGAGCAAACCGGCGTGGTGCCAACTCCCCTGCAGTGCGAGCTCTCGTACATCAACCAGATCCTGCCTGGAGAACTGTGGGATCGCCCCGGCCAATTAAGCCGGGTACTGACGCTGGCGGGTGATCCAAATGGGTTCCTACCGGAGGCTGAGGACGGCCAGTTGGCCTTTCGCTACCGGATCCCCCACGGCGGTCGCGACGTTGGACGGATGTACGTACAGGCAGTCCCCGCCGTTCGCCCGGCCGATATGACGCCGGTCATTCAGCTGAACTTGACGGCACGGGGTACCCCGCTCGTCGAGGGCCGAGAGGGTATGGTGGCGTTCTTCCGGTTGGCCCATGAGTGGATCGTCCGAGGGTTCGCTGCGGTCACCACCGAGGCGGCCCAAGAGAGGATGTGGGAGAGGCGCCGATGACTTACACCGAACCCAGACCGACTCGTTGGACCCTGAGTGGGCTGCCCGAGACGATGTCGCTGTTGCCGGAGGCACCCGCCTTACGTGCTTGGTACTGCGGATCGTCATCGCGCTCGGAAGCCGGCGGCGCGCGGACCCCTCGCCGGGAGGCGTGGCTTGAACAGTTGAGGGCTCGGCTTGACCGACTGGCCCAACTCGGTCCTGATTGGGACGGCGCTGGGGGGAAGGCGATGGCGCCGGGCTCGATCTGGGCGGTGCGGCAATTCATCGAGTCCTCCCTCGTCGATCAGCTCGACCACAAGCCGCAGGTGGTGCCGACGGTCGAGGGAGGTGTCCAATTGGAGTGGCACACAGTCGACATCGACCTGATCATCGAGTGTGCCCCGTCTGGGCCACCCAGCTACTACTTGTCGGACTTGAAGCACGACCTGCGGGTCGAGGGCTTGGTCCGAGAAGCGAGATCCGAGCTGGCGGCCGCATTCGTCGAGCTGGGCTTCGGTCAGTAGCAGTCAGTCGGATTGGCCGCCTTCGAACCGACAAGCGGGCCGGTAGAGCATACCGATCGCGCACTCAGACGGGTGTCACAAGTGCTGGTGATCGCCGATCCCAAGGCGGCCCTTGGCTTTCGAGCATCTTCTGCGGCTTTCCTCGACGATGGAGACGGATCAGCGATGTCGGCGTACCTCGCCTCGGTGATGTCACAAGTGGGGCTCGGCCTGGAGTCGGTGGTCTATGGCAAGCCAAGTGGGTGGGCCGTGGCGGCCATTCCGGTCGCGACGCTACGGCAAGAGGAGCAAGAAGTCATCCGAGATCCGATCGTGGACTCACCGAGTCCTCATCCATGTGATCCGGCTCACGCCCTGATTGTGGGAGAGAAGAAGCCGAAGGGTCGTCGGGAGCGAATCTCGCAGGCGTCACCGCTGGTCTATCTGGTCTCCTGACGCAATCGGCGAGGCGTGGTCGAACCTGCCTAGGGCCCTCCGGCAGAGCAGCGACTCCTATGCCGGGTGAGGGCCAGGCCCACGGGAGAGAATCAGCTCCCGCCTCTCGGTGCAGAGAGCACCGAGGAGTGAAGCTTGACCCGCTACACCATGGTCCTCGACGCCTGCGTCCTCGTACCAGAGCTCAGGGACCCGGTGAGCGGACGAGACCGGACTGGAAGGGTTAGGCCACAGGCTGCCCGCAGAACAGGCTCCTCCTGTTTGCTGACGGGCTGCAGCGCGGCATAGGAGCCCGGGGCGAGAGCCTTAATCTTGGCGAACTGGGGATCAGTCTTGCGGAGCTTGGGAACGTTGATGGGCTGGGCGAACTGGGTGTGCGGTCGCAGGTGCAGTTCCAGGCCGCTACGGCCCTTGATTACGCCATCGACCTTGGCCAAGCCGATGATGGCGTGGAGGTCCACTTGGAAGCACACGACCCAGTCTTTGGGCCGCATCGTCTCGAACGCGGCCCGGTTGGCTCGCTTGTCCATGGTCAGTCCCAGGACGCCCCATTCGACGGGCCGGCCGTTGGCGTAGTTGAAGAAGGACACAAAGTCCTTCTCGGTCCGTTCCGCATGCTCGATCTCAGCGTTGTTCTTGTAGACCCACATGGATGGCATCTGGCACTCCTCTTGTTAGGTGTAACGGCTACATACCCGGACGGCCAGACTCGACGGCGTGGCGGCTGTGGTTTTCGGCCAGGAGGCGGTCGAGGACCTCGAAACGGACCTCGGGGCTGAGCGTCCAGCGGATCCCGATCTTGGTGCGGTGATGCCCGATTTCGGGGTTGATGTCATGCCAGCCGTAAGCGTCGAAGGTCGCCCGGTCGATGGCGGCGTGGATCTCCCGAAGCCGGACCACCACCGGGTCGGTGTCGGTGGGGTCGTGGACGTGGTTGTAGGTGGTGGTGAGCCCCCAGGCCCGGGAGAGCATCAGGTCCCGCCGCTCGGTGTCCAGGATCTGGCCAAGGTCTTCCAAGTCGCCGCTCGGCGCCGGCCGGGGGAAGGTGTCAAACACGTCGGAGGGTGAGTAGTTGATGTCTGTCCGGAGAGTCGATGTGTACCGGACCACCCAGACAGTGTGCGCACTTGACGACAGCACGGCCAGATGGGCGAAGTCATCGAAGGGAAAGAGGACGCACTTCTCCGAGTAGACGACGTCCGTCGGGACCCGAACCGGCACAATTGTGCTGGATACACGAGCTAGTGCCAACACATGGTCCAGGCCGGCGATGGTGTCGTACAGCTCGGGCGCTCGCTCGGCAAATATCCACCATCGCTCTCGGCGCTGAGCTCGCCTGTTTCGGTCTCGCTCCGGCTTGACCAGCCGGCGCACGATGTCGAGGGCTTGGGGATACTGCTCGCAGCGCTCCAAGGGCCATTCCCGGAAGTTGATGATCCAGCGGCTGGCGGAGCAGTCGGGTCGTTGATTGAGGTCGCGGCCGATTACGTAGGGCTGGAGGACGTCGGCGTAGGTCGGGTCCCGGTCGATCATGGCGGCGGCGTCGGCGGGGTCGAGGGTGAATCCCAGGCCCAAGACGTTGCTGCCTTGGAAGGCCTTCGACTCGTTCTCCCGCAGCCGCAAGGGGCGACCGGGGACGCGGCCGACTGGTTCGAGGTCGGCGCCGATCTGGGGGACGTCCTCCTCGTCGAGCCAGGCGTGGGCTTCGGGGGCGAGCGGGGCCCGGGTGGCCCACAGGTTGACGATTTCCAGGTTGGCGGAGCGGCTGGGCCACTTGTGGCTGGACTGGCCCCGCCGAATCGTGAGCCCGTCCGCGGCTGCCTGGAGGAGACCGACTTCGAGGGTGTCGCCCTGCACCAGCGTGTTGGTGGCGATGTAGCCCAGCTGGCCCCGCCGGGACAGGAGCCGGTTGGCTCGGAGGACGAAGAAGGCGACCAGGTCGGCGCTGCCCTTGACGCGGTTGCCGTCCCACCGCTGGAGCGAGGCCCGGTAGTCGTGGCCGAGCTGAGAGGTTTGCTTCTGTCCGCCGAGGAAAGGCGGGTTGCCGATGATGGCGTCGAACCCCGGTTCGGACGTGTCGGCGAAGACTTCCGGGAAAGCCAGCGGCCAGTGCAGCGGCTGGCGGAGTGAGGTGCCCGGCGGGCGGCCGGCTTGGAGGTCGACGTCGGCCTCTTGGCTGAGGAGGGCCTCGTCGCCGTCGTGATCGAGGGCCGAAGCGATGCGGTCGCCGAGGAAATAGAACCGGGACTTGAGGTCCTTGGCGTTGGCTTTGGCCGAGACCAGACCCTCGCCGACTATGGCGTCGGCGGCGGCAGCGAGCCGGCCGGTGAGGGTGTCGGCTTGGGCCAGCAGGGCCGCTTTATGCTCGACGTCGCGGAGGGTCACCACCGGTTGGGCGGTGATCCGCCGGCGCAGGTCGGCGGCCTGTTGCAGGACCGGCCGCATGTACGCAGCGACGTCGAAGAAGCTGCCCTCGTGGAGGCGGCGACCGAGGGCGGGATCGACGTGGAGTGTTTCGAGCTGTGCGGTGGAGACCAGGCCGAGGAGGCTGTCGCCGGAGCGGAACCGGTCGTCCAGGAAGCCGAACGGGCGCTCCCGGTCCATGGTGACCAGCCACAAGGAGAGCTTGGCCATCTCCACCGCCAACGGGTTGATGTCCACGCCGTACAGGCAGTGCTCGGCGACCAGGCGGCGGGCTTCGAGCATGACGGGTTCGACTTCGGTGTCGGAGACGGCCCGGCGTCCATGGCGGGCGGTGACGGCGCGGGCGGCGTCGGTGCGGCCTTCTCGGTCCCAGGCCTCGATCAGCCGGTCGGCGAGATACCGGCAGGCAGCGACAAGGAAGGCGCCCGAACCCATGGCGATGTCGGCCACACGGAGGGCGAGGATGTCGGGCGAGGGGCGCAGCTGCCACGTTTGGCGGTCGGCGGTGTCGAGGGGACCGGGACGGTACACGAGCGGTTCGAGGGTGTTGGCGGCGACGTCCTCGGCGAGGGACCGGGGGGTGTAGTGGGCGCCGGTGGCGGCCCGGCGGGTGCTCGGCCCGACGTAGCGGGCGCCGGTGTCGTAGACGACCGGCTGGCCCCGTTGGTCGACCCGAAGGGCGGCGGCCAGAGGAGCCAGGCATTTCGCGACCTGGTCGTCCTTGCCGGCGGCGACCAGCAGCGCGGCCTGGGCTTCGGGGGCGGCCTCGGCTTCGAGACTGGCAGCCGCCTTCTTCGGCGACCAGCCGGTGCGCTGCACGACCCAGTCCGCCAGCTGCGCCCGGTCGAGCCCGCCGATGGCCGCGAGCGCTTCGCCGAGCGGTACTTCGGCGGGGAACTTTTGCTTCTTGCGGTCGGTGGCCCGGGTGAGAGCCAGCACCGGTTCGTCGGCGTGGCGGACCTCCATCTCCAGGAGCCCTTCGTAGACGTAGCCGATCTGCTCGACGTCGATGGCCCGGAAGGTGAGGCGGCGGCGTTCCCCTCCAACGTCGACGTACTGCACGGCGCGCAGCATCCGCAGGACGGTGAGGTCATCGACGTCAGGGGGCCGGCTTCCCTCCACCGGGTCACCGCTGCGCCGGCCCTCAAGCC
>JBPCRR010000218.1:0-2587 GCA_050996645.1 Acidimicrobiales bacterium
GGTGTAGAGAACGCTGTTGAGCAGGTATGCCGCGAAGTTGCCCTTCTGCCATGCCGTCGCGAAGTTCGACAGCTCCGGCGCACCCACGAGTCCGGTGGGGTTGGCGAAGAACTCGGCATCCGACTTCAGCGCGGTGTTGACGAGGAACACCAACGGGTAGAGGTAGATGACGAGGACGACGGCCATCAGGAGGTAGAGCACGAACCGACTGCGGGGCCGGGGTGCTCTGGCGTCGTGGGACACCCGGGGCTCGGCTCTCACCTCGGTGGCGACCGCGGTAGGCCCGATGAGGCTCACAGTGCCGTCTCCCGACGGCGCAGGTATGCCAGAGTCGCCAACGCGACGATCATGACGATGACGAACTGGACCATGGAGATGGCCGCCGCATAGCCCTGCGACTGCGCCGTGCCGCCCTGTGCACCCCCGAACCCCTGGGTGAAGATCGCCAGCGAGAGCACCTGGGTCGCCGGGTTGATGGGTCCGGTCAGCACGTAGATGAGCTGGTAGCTCTGCAGGGCCCCGATGACGCTAAGCAACGTGTTGGCCGTGACCGACGGCGCGAGGAGCGGGTAGGTGACGTGCTGCAGCCGCTGCCAGCTCCCGGCGCCGTCGATGGAGGCGACCTCGTACAGCTCCTGTGGGATGGCCTGCAGCCCGGCGAGGTAGATGACGACGGCGACGCCGACACCCGACCACACCTGTACGGCGATGACGAGAGGCATCGCCAGCTCAGGGGACCCGAAGAACGCCGACGACGAGCCGAACCAGCTCCAGACGCTCGCCGCCGGCCCGCCGGAGGAGTTGAAGACGAGGCTGAAGACCAGCCCGATGACCGTCACGCCGAGGATGGTCGGGAGGAAGACGACCGCCCGGGCAAGGTTCCGGCCCCGCAGGCGCTGGTTGAGCAGCACCGCGAGAAACAGGGCGATGGCGTTCTGCAACAGCGTCACCGACACCGCGAACACCAGTGTGTTGCGCAGGGCGTGGAGGTTGTAGCCGAGCTGGGCCGACGAGAAGAAGGTGCTGTAGTTCTCCAGACCCACGAAGTGCACCGGGAGGAAGGGCAGCGACCGGATGTCGGTGAACGAGATCGCCAGGATGCCCACCGCGGGAAGGAGCAAGAAGACGACGACGAGGACGAGCCCGACCGCGAAGTATGCCTGCGCCGTCGCCCTCCGCCCGAAGAGGAAGGAGCTCTTCACTTCGCGAGCCCGGCCATCCAGTCCTTCTGGGCAGCGGCGGCAGCTGCCTTGGCGTCCAACGAGCCCAGCGGGGCCACGCCGGCCCAGTTGAAGGGCACGGAGGCGGCCGGACCGGCCTTGGTGTTGGGGATCCAGATCGTGTCCCACGCCGGCGAGAACTGCGCGGTGCTGTCCGCGATCGAGGTGTAGAACGCGTTGCTCTTGGCGCCGGTCACCGAGGGGGCGAACCCGGCCTGGTCGTTGAACAGTGCGTAGTTCTTCGCGAAGAAGTCGAGCCAGTTGATGGCGGCTTGGGGGTTCTTGGCGTTGGTGGGGATGGCGAGGGACAGCTCGACCTTGCCGCCGAGGTTCTTGTTGTCCGATGCGTTGTCGCTCGACGGCAGCGGGAAGTACCCGAAGTCGAGCGAGCTCCCACCGGACTTCTGCAGGGTCGTCGTGTTCCACGTGCCGTCGCCCATCATGGCGAACTTGCCGTTGACGAAGTCGGCGGTCATCGTCGCGTAGTTGACGCCGGCGAAGTTGGGCTCGGCGTAGCCGTAGAGGGTCTGCAACCGGGTGAGCACCTCGAGCGGCTTGCCCTCGTCGAGCTTGACCGACCCGTCATACAGGCCCTTGGCGAGCGCGTTCTTGGCGTCAGCCGTCGGGTAGAGGCCTTGGACGACGCCCAGCGTGGTGACACCGGCCGAGTCCTTGCCGGCGAGGCCGACCGGGACGAGCCCCTTGGCCTTGAGAGTGTCGCAGGCCTTGACCAGCTCCTGCCACGTCGTGGGGACCGTGATGCCGTTCTGCTGGAAGATCTTCTTGTTGTAGAACATGCCGGTGTAGTAGCTGAGTCCCGTCGGGACGGCGTAGTTCTTGCCCTTGTACTTCGTCCCGTCGAGCACGGTGGGGTTGAAAGTGCTGAGGAAGGGCTGGCCGGTGAGGTCGAGGAAGCCGCCGGAGTCCGCGAGGCGCGCGTCGTCCCCGGCGTTCGCCGCCGGTATGTAGCTCGGGACCTCGCGAGGGAGGGAGACGACGACGTCGACGCTCCCTGCGGTGAGTCGCGATGACCGAGCCTGGTTGTAGTTCTCGTTGGGGACCGCCGAGAAGTTCACCGTGACCCCGGGGTTGGCGGCCGTGAAAGCCTTGTTCACGGCCTGGAAGCCGGCGTCTGAGCCGGGCGCGCTCGACACCAGGATGTTGACCACTCCGCCCGCCGAAGCCCCGACGGACGGCGCGGCTCCGCCCCCTCCACCACCGCTGCACGCGCTCAGCGCCACTACGCCAACGGATACCACCGCGGCCATGACAGGGCGGAACCCACGGAACTTCGTTGTTGCCATGATGCCTCCGACGACCGAAACGTTCTGGTTGTCGGAAAGTAGCACTCCCGCACGCACCGTGAG
>JBPCRR010000269.1:0-10099 GCA_050996645.1 Acidimicrobiales bacterium
CTCGGGAACCACGAGCGGCAGGAGCCCGTGGGCGGTCGTGGCGTCAACCAGGTGCTTGTGGTTGTTCATGCCGCCGACTTCGCCGGTGCGCGCACCGGCATCCACCTCTATCACCCCGTCGAAGGCAGCGACATCGAGACCGCGCCCGGTAGCGCGGGCACGGGTCCGGAACAGGTTGGAGGTCCTCTTGGCGAGGCGAACCTGACTGCCCGCGCCGAGGCTGCCATAGCTCCCTTGGAGCGCGGCCACCTGCGAGCGGTACTGCTGCCAGGCGGGGGAGGCGCTCATGGGCTGCGACGCTACCGCCGGCTCTGCGGACCAGGCGCCTACGGACCAGGCGCCGGCGGATTGGACGCCTTTGGGCTGAGTCTCGGAGCGGGGGCCTCCGGACTAGGCGATGGAGCGACGGCCCTCTGCAGCCGGCCCAGCGTCGATGAGGCGCTCACCGGCGGCGATCAGCACAACGCCGATGCGCGCAGCCAGGGCGGGGTTGCGACGCGGCCGTGGCGGCTGGCGGGAGGTGGTGATGGGTCGAGCCCGGGTGCCCGCGCGCTGCAGGTCCACCCGGCGGGCCCTGGCCATTTCTTCGGCTATCCAGGGGTTGGTGTACATGTCTGCCAGCATACCGCGGATTCGGCCAGGTTGGCAAAGATATTGTGATATAGTCATCTAACTATGCCGATCTCCTTCGACACTCCGCCAACCCAGCCGCCGCGCCTGGTCGTGTCCGCCTCGGTCGCAGTCGAGCTGGACTGGGTCCTCGCCGCCGCCGGCCACGCGGACTACCGCCGCGACCATCCCGCCCTCGACTCGGTCTACGACCTCAACCCGGAGCTTCGTGAGCGCGTAACCGGGTTCTGGGGAGCCGACCTAGCACTCAGCTGCCCGGGTTTCCTCGAGCTCACGGTCCTCGCCCATCACGGGGATCTGCTGCTCGATGGCGACCCCGGCGAGCTGCTCGCACGCGTGGAGGACCTTGCGGCGTCTGCGCCCACCGACCTCCCCTTGGCCTCCGAGAGCGAGCAGGACCGCCGAGCGCTGCACCGCCGCCTGGGCAAGCTTCGAACGTCGCGCCCCGCCCGGCGTCGCTACGCGGCCTTGCTCCGGGACGTGTGGGCGGCGGTGGAGGAACGCTGGCTCGCCGAGGGCCGCCAAGCGGTCGCGGCCGCGGTCTCTCAGCGCTGGCGGGCGCTGTCGGGGGGAGGGGCGCTCGACGATGTGGTCGGGCGCGAGGCCGATTTCGGCGGTCTCACCCAGAAGCTGGTGGACCAACTCGGTCCAGGTGGCGTGGTGGCGGTGGTGCCGGCGTACTTCGCCCACAAGGTGCTGCTCGTGGATCTCCCCGGAGTGGTCCTCGTGGGGATCGGGACCGGATCCGGAGCCGAGGCCCGCGCGAGGACCGAGGCTCTGGCCCGCCGTCTCAAGGTGCTGGCCGACCCCACCCGGCTTGCAATACTGGACTCGTTGGTGACCTCGCCTCGCACCGTGAGCGAGTTGACCAAGGTCTTTTCCATCGCCCAGCCCACGGTCAGCAACCACGTCAGGCTCCTGCGCGACGCGGGCCTCGTTACCTCGGCTTCAGCTTCCAGCGGGCGCGGCCGCGAGCTGGTCGCAGCCCGGGCCCCACTCACCGACCTGATGACCGATCTGGAGGGGATCTTGCGCCGCCCCGAGCCGGTGGTTCAGTAGCCAGACCGCGAGGCGGTCATGCCCGGCGGCGCGCTCAGTGGCCCCCCCGGGTTCCGGAGGACGACGACCGCCAGGTCATCGCTGGCGTGGCCGGCCTGGAAGTCGAGCACCGCGCGCAGGAGGGTCTCGGCGACCTCCTCGGCGGGAGCGGCGCCCAACGCGCCGAGGAGCTGGCGCAGGCGCTGGTCGCCGAAGAACTCTCCGTTGTGGCGCGCCTCGGTGACTCCATCGGTGAAGCCCACGAGGGTCTGGCCGGCGAGGAGGTCCACGGTCGCGTCCGCGAAGTGGGCGTCGGGAAGCGCACCGACCAGCATCCCCTCGCCGCCGACGGGCGTGACTCCGCCGGCGCCGTCGATCAGAAGCGGCCGGGGGTGCCCCCCGCAGGCGATGGTCAACCGCATCACCCCTGCTATCCGGCGGAGGCGGGTGTAGACCACCGTGCAGTAGCGGTCCGGCTGCTGAAGCAGGATCGCCTCGTTGAGCATGGCCAGCACCGCCGACGGGCGTCGGATCCGCATGGCGGCGGCGCGCAGGGTGTAGCGGGCCAACGCGGTCAGCGCAGCAGCCTCCGCGCCCTTGCCGCAGACGTCGCCGATCACCAGACCCCAGTCGTGCTTCGCCGTCTCGAACACGTCGTAGAAGTCGCCGCCGATCTCGCTCCCGTCGCCCGCAGGGTGGTAGCGCGATGCCAACTCCACACCTGGCAGCGCTGGCAGGCGAGGGGGCAGCAGGCTCTCCTGCAAGGTGCGCGCCACCCTCGCTGAGTGCTCGCGGGCCTCCTTCAGCCGGCCCCGGGTCTCCTTCTCGACGCTGATGTCGCGCACCGTGGCGGCGAATGCCGGCGGGGCGCCCGGCACCTCCATGGCCGTGACCGTCAGCTCGACTGGGAACTCACTGCCGTCCGCCCGCATCCCCGTCTGTTCGATGTGGCGGCCGAGGATCGGCCCCACGCCGTCGCGGAGATAGTTGCGCAGGCCTTCGCGGTGGTTGGGCCGGAGCCGGGGCGGGATGACCAGGTCGTCGAGCGGCTGGCCGAGGGCGGCCTCCTGCTCGTAGCCGAAGATCCGGGAAGCCGCCGGGTTGAAGCCGAGGACGCGGCCCTCGTGGTCCATCGTGATCACCGCGTCGATCGAGGCCTCCATCAACGCCTCGTGGCGTGCCTCACTGATTGCTAACGCCGACAGGGCGTCGCTCAGCTGCGCGGAGCGCTCTTCGAGGGTGGCGAACGCGGCCTCGAGCTGTGCGGTCTGCGCGCCGACCAACCGCTCGCGGACTTCTATCAGCTGGGTGAGCGCCGCCACCTGTGAGCGGAGGCTGCGTTCGGTGGTGGCCACCTCGGCGCAGGGCTCGTCGTCGAAAACCCGGCCGTCGTCGAACGGGAGGATGCCAACCTTCACGCTCAGCGCAAGAGGAGCGAACATCGACGCGCTCTCGCGCGGCACCGCCACGGTCGTAAACAGCACCACCGCGAACGCCGACCCCGAAGGCAGAACGCAGCAGAAGCCGCTCACAGCCCTGATCGCGTAGGGGACCACGAAGTCGTCCTGGTCTGGTATGAGCGGGCTCCCCACGGCGTCGGCGACGTGGAACACGTCGAAGGAACGATCGCTTCCGGTGCCGTCCACGGCGGCTCTAGGCGCCACCACGGCCGAGGGGTCGAGGCCGAACTGGCCCAACACCGCCGCCACCATCGGTAGCCGCTCGAGCGCCGCGACGCTCGGAAGCGGCATGGCCCGGTGCCGGCGCGAGGCGCGCCGGTCGTTCCACTCCGGCTCGATCCCGGCGCTGGCGAGCAGGGCGAGGCACTGGGGGCTGGACGGCTCCTCGTCCGCGTCGGCAAGTGCCTTTTGCGCAGCTTCTTGGAGGTCGGGCGGCAGCCGGTCGCAGGGGTGGGCCTTGTAGAACCGGACCAGCGCGCACGCAGGCTCCCCCGTGCTCTTGTCCACCAGCTGCTCGAACAGGTAGTCGACCACACCGTTGGCCGCCTCCTCCATGGAGGCGCCCCCCTCGCAGACCGTTCGCAGCGCTGCGCTGGCTGCGACCATGTCACTCAATGCGAACGGGACCAGGTCGAGCACGACCAAGGACGCTAGAGGAAGCCGCCGCCTAGCGCCCGGGTGCCCAGTCGGCGGGGCGCTTCTCGCGAAACGCCGCCATTCCCTCGGAGGCCTCGGCGGAGCCGAAAAGCTCAGCCGACAACGCGGCGGTGTAACGGAACGCCTCGGTGGTGGGCATCGAGGGAACCTCGTTGACGAGGCGCTTGGCGGCGCCCAGCGCCCCGGGCCCACCGGCCATGACGGCTCCCGCGATCCGGCTCACCTCCGCCGCCAGTGACGGGCGCGGCACGGCCCGATTGATGAGCCCCACCTCCGCGGCGCGTGCAGCGCTGACCCGCTCCCCGGTCAAGAACAGCTCCATGGCGTCGCCACGCCGCAACTTCGCCAGGCACACGACCGAGATGATCGCCGGCGCAACCCCGATGCGGACTTCGGTGAAGCCGAACCGCACATCGTCAGCGGCCACCGACAGATCGCACGCAGCGGCCAGCCCGACCCCACCGCCCATGCAGTGGCCCGCGATCCGGGCGATGACCGGTTTGGGGCTGTCGGCAACCTTTGTCAGCAGTGCCGGAAGGTCGAGCCCCATGCCCCGGTCGTGATCCATCCCGCCACGCGCGGCTTTGAGGTCGGCGCCAGCGCAGAACGCGGACCCTGTGTTGGTCAATACCAACACCCGCACCCGCTGGTCAGCGTTGGCGCGGTCGATCTGGTCGGCCAACCCATCGATCAGGGCGGGCGTCAGGGCGTTGCGGTTGGAGGGGGAGTCCATGGTCAGCGTCGCCACGCCGGCGCGCGTCCGGTACCTGACGGTCACCGCGGCCCCAGGAGGGCGACGGGCATGTCGACGAGCTTGGCCCGCAGGTACTCGCCGAGCGCCTTGGCTTGGGGGTCGGTGCGGGTACTCGAGGCCACACCTTCGCCGAGCAGGCCGACGATGACGAAGTTGAGCGCCGACAGGTTGGCGAGATCGTGGCGTTGGATCTCCAGCCGACGCGTCTCTGGCAGCAGCTGCCGGAGGCGTTCGACGGTGAGGGTCCGGGACAGCCAACCGAAAGCGTCGGGTTCGCGCGCCCACACGCCGAGGTTGGCGTTGCCTCCTTTGTCGCCACTTCGGGCCCCGACCAGGCGACCGAGGGGAGCCCGGATGGTAGGGCCCCCTGGAGAGGCAGGCGCGGCAGGCGCTGCAGGGACGTCAGGCACGGATACATCCAGTGTTCGAGTTGGGGAAAGCACCGCCTCGACGACGGTGCGCTTGGCTCCGATCACCACCTCCTGGCTCACCAGGGCGGCGGGGATGGCGGCGGGCCAGTACACGCCGTAGGCCTGCGCGGCGGTGGCGGGACCACCGCCGAACAGCCCTGGATAGTTGGCCAACGCGAGCTCGGTGGTCTTGGACGAGAACGCCCGGCCCACCTTGCGCTCATCTGGGTCCTTGACCGTGATCCGCAGGGTGGCGAGGGCCGACTCGAAGCTCGGCGGGTCCGGCTGGTCGGTGCGAAGGAGCTGCTCGTCCACCTGGGCGAAGGCGGCCCTGCCCCCGGGAATGGACGCCCACAATGCCGCCTGCAGAACAGCCGCTTTTGCCTCGATGTCCAACCCAGTCAGGTACAAGGTGGTGCTCGAGCGCCAGCCGCCCTGGTAGTTGAGAGCCACCTTCGTGGTCGCCGGCGGGGGCTCGCCGCGCACGCCGTCGATCCGCACGCGATCGGGGCCTTCCTGGCTGAGCCGGATCGTGTCGAAGCGCGCAGTCACGTCTGGGTTGGCGTACGCCTGCGCCCCGATCTCGTAGAGCAGCTGGGCGGTCACGGTTCCCACAGAGACCAGGCCTCCTTGGGCTGGGTGCTTGGTGATCACCGAGGACCCGTCGGCCGCGACCTCTGCTATCGGGAACCCGGGGTGGGTGAGGTCGGGCACCTCGCCGAAGAAGGCGTAGTTGCCCCCGGTGGCCTGGGCGCCGCACTCGATCACGTGACCCGCAACAAGTGCGCCGGCCAGGGCGTCCCAGTCGTCACGGCGCCAGCCGTGGTGCCACGCGGCAGGACCGATCGCCAGCGCCGCGTCGGTCACCCGGCCGGTGACGACTATGTCGGCGCCGCGACCGAGAGCCTCGGCGATCCCCCAACCCCCGAGGTAGGCGTTGGCCGTCATCACGTCACGCTCGCCGAGGGGGGCGCCGGTCTCCATGTGATCAAAGCGCACCCCCGCGCCGCGAAGCTCCTCGAGGCGCGCGAGCAAGTCGTCGCCTTCTACATAGGCGATCGTCGGCGACAAGCCCAGCCGGTCGGCCACCGCGGCTACCCCCGCCGCGGCGCCATGCGGCGACAGCCCCCCTGCATTGGACACCACCTTGATGCCACGCTCCAAGCAGGTCCCCATGACCTGCTCCATCTGGGTCAAGAAGGTGCGCGCGTAGCCGCCGGCGGGGTCGCGCAGGCGGTTCTTCGCAAGGATCAGCATCGTGAGCTCCGCCAGCCAGTCACCGCTCAGCACGTCGATGGGACCGCCGTCGACCATCTCGCGTGCGGCTGAGAGGCGGTCACCGTAAAAGCCGCTGCAGTTGGCGATGCGCAGCGGTCGGTTCACTTCGCCGCCTCCACTGCGCCACCCAACTCCTCGAGCACCACTAGGAGGTCGCCGCCGCTGACCTGGTCGCCGGTGGCAACCCGAACCTCCACAACGGTCCCGCGGTGGGGGGCCGTGACGCGGTGCTCCATCTTCATGGCTTCCACGATCACAAGCAGCGCGCCTTCGTCGACATGTTGGCCCGCGGCGACCTCCACGGCCAGGACCTTGCCGGGCATCGGCGCCACGAGGCCGCCGGGGATGGTCTCGGACTCGGGCTCGGGCAGGCGTGATCGCTCGACCAGCTCGATGTCGGTCCCGTCGATTTCCACCCACCGGGTCTGGCCCTGGTGGTGGGGGGCGCCGCGATGGCGCCGGCCGGCAAGCTCGACGTCTAGCACCCGGCCGTCCCATGCCCTCACCCGGGCGCTGAGCTGCTCCTCGCCGGCTACCACGGCGAACGAGCCGTCGCGCCGGGCCCGGTACTCCACCGCGACCTCGTCCTCGCGATGGCGGAACGTTACCCGCTCGGGTGGCATGACCGAGTTGCGCCATCCCGCCGGCAAGGAGGCGAGGACCTGTGCGTTTGCGCGCCTGGCGGCCTGGGCGGCGAGCGCGGCGATCACCGCGGCGTGGCGGACCGCCTCTGGCGGAGCGTCGCTACGAAGAGCGACGTCTGCGCGCTCGACGAAGCTCGTGGTGGCCTTCCCGTCGAGGAACTCCTGGTGGCGGAGCGTCGCGACCAGGAAGTCGCGGTTGGTGGTCACCCCACGAATGACGGAACGCTCGAGTCCCAGAGCCAAGGTGTCCGCCGCTTCGCGCCGGGTCGGCGCGTGCGCGATCACCTTGGCGAGCATCGGGTCGAAGTCGACCCCGACGACGCTGCCCTCGGCCACTCCCGAGTCCCAGCGAAGCGGCGGGTCCGGCGCAGGAGCCCACCCGGCCAGGGTGCCCGTGGCGGGGAGGAACCCAGCGGCCGGGTCTTCGGCGTAGATGCGAGCTTCGATCGCGTGTCCGTTGATCTCGAGATCGGCCTGTGCGAACCCGAGCGGGTGCCCCGCGGCGACCAGCAGCTGCTCGCGCACCAGATCCAGCCCCGTTACCGCTTCGGTGACGGGGTGCTCGACCTGCAGGCGGGTGTTGACCTCGAGGAAGTAAAACGCGCCATCGGGCGCCAGGACGAACTCCACGGTGCCGGCGTTGCGGTAGCCGATCGCCTTCGCAGCCGCCACTGCGGCATCGGTGATCCGCGCGCGCAGCCCGGCGTCGACCGCCGGCGAGGGGGCCTCCTCGATGATCTTTTGGTGGCGGCGCTGGATCGAGCATTCCCGCTCGAAGCAGTGCAGCACCTGGCCGTGGTGGTCGGCGAGCACCTGGACCTCGACGTGGCGGGCGTCGACCAGGTACCGCTCTACGAACACGCGGGGGTCGCCGAAGCTCGCCTGTGCCTCGCGCTGGGCTGCCGCGACGGCCGCGGCGAGGTCAGCAGGGTCGCGGACGATCCTCATGCCCTTGCCGCCCCCGCCGGCGGCTGCCTTCACCAGGACCGGCCAGCCGCCGAGGTCCACCTTTCCGAGCGCTTGATCGGTCGCCAGCTCCGCCGACGCCAGCACCGGCACGCCCGCGGCGGCCATCAGCTTCTTGGCCTCGAGCTTGTCGCCCATCGCGGCGATCGCGGCGGGCGGCGGACCGACCCACGTCAGGTCGGCGTCGAGGACGGCCTGGGCGAAGTAGGGGTTTTCGGAACCGAAGCCGTAGCCGGGGTGGATCGCGTCGGCCCCGCTGCGGCGCGCAACCGCCAGCAGCTTGTCGATGTCGAGGTAGGTCTCCGCAGCACTCCGACCGCCAAGGGCGAATGCGGCGTCGGCCTGGGTGACAAACGGCGCCCCAGCGTCGCCATCCGCGTACACCGCCACGGTCTGGATCCCCATTCCCGATGCGGTTCGCATGATGCGGCCGGCTATCTCACCCCGGTTGGCAACGAGCAGGCGGCGGATCGGCGTAGGGCTCACCTTCCCGACCTCACAGCCGGAACACCCCGAAGCGGGAGGTCCCCACGACCGGTGCTGAGTGGCAAGCGGAAAGCGCCATCGCCACGGCGTGGCGGGTGTCGCGGGGGTCGATGATCCCGTCGTCGACGACGCGGCCTGTGGCGTAGGCCGCCAGCGACGCCGCTTCGGCGAAGTCCTCGACGGCGCGGGTGCGCGCCTCCTCGGCGGCCTCGTCCAGCTCGATGCCACGCCTGGAGGCCTGGCCCCGGCGCACTATCGACATGACGCCGGCCATCTGCTTGGGCCCCATCACCGCGATCTTCGCGGTCGGCCACAGGAACACGAAGCGGGTGTCGAACGCCCGTCCGCCCATCCCGTAGTTGCCGGCGCCGTAGCTGGCTCCCATGATCACCGTGATGTGGGGGACGGTCGAGTTGGACAGGGCGTTGATCATCTGGCTGCCGTGCTTGACGATGCCTTGCCGTTCGTAGTCGCGGCCCACCATGTAGCCGGTGATGTTCTGCAGAAACACCAGCGGCGTCGAGATCTGGTTGCAAAGCTGTATGAACTGGGCCGCCTTTTGCGAGGAGTCCGAGAACAGCACCCCGTTGTTGGCCAGGATCCCGCACGCAAAGCCGTGGATCTCGGCCCAGCCACACACCAGCGTCGGCCCGTAGCGGGGCTTGAACTCCTCGAACCGGCTCCCGTCCACCACCCTGGCGATGATCTCCCTCGCGTCGAGCGGCGTGCGGAGATCCGGCGGCATGAGGCCGAGGAGCTCCTCGGGGTCGTGCATCGGGGGGTCCGGGCTGGAAAGTGTGGCAGGCCCCGGACCGCTCTTGCGCCAGTGCAGGTGGGCCACCACGTCGCGGCACATCCGGATCGCCTCCGGCTCGTCCTCTGCGAGGTAGTCGGCCAGGCCGCTCACGCTCGCGTGCATTTCGGCGCCACCGAGGCTCTCGTCGTCCGCATCTTCCCCGGTCGCCACCTTCACCAGCGGCGGCCCGCCGAGGAACACCTTGGCCCCACCCCGTACGAAGATGTTGTAGTCCGAAAGCCCCGGTTGGTAGGCGCCCCCGGCGGTGGAGGAGCCGAAGACCACCGAGATGGAGGGTACGCCCATCCCCGACAGCTCGGTGATGTCGTGGAACATCCGCCCGGACTCCGAGAAGTGGTTCAGGTTGCGTCGCAGTGCCGTCGCAGGGTCCTCGCCCTCCCCCAGTCCCCGCAGGTCGCCGCCGGCGGACTCGACGAGCTGTATGTAAGGCATCCTGTTCTGGCGCGCCACCTCGAGGGCGCGCATCAGCTTGGGGATGCTCACAGCGGTCATGGCGCCCCCCATGACCGTCGGGTCGTTGCCGAGGATGACGCACTCGGTGCCCGACACGACGCCGATGCCGAGCAGCATCCCGCCGCCGACCGCGTACTCGGTCTGGTTGCCGGCGAGGGGGCTCAGCTCGAGGAAGGGGGTGTCGGGGTCTAGGAGGAGCGAGACCCGTTCACGAACCGGGAGCTTGCCACGGGAGCGGTGGCGCTCCATGGCGGCCGGCCCACCGCCGCCAGCTGCCTGGGCCTGGAGCCGGTTGACCTCGTCGAGCAGCTCCAGCATCGCGGCCCGGTGGTTTTGGAACTCCGGGTCGGATGGGTCGATGGCGCTGCGCAGGACCGGCATCAGCTCTGGGCTCCCGACCGGCGAGGCCGCCCCGGCCCTGGTGGCCCGGCGAAAGACCGGGCCACATCCACCCACCCCATTTCCAACCGGACTTCGATAACCACACCGGTGTCGTCGCGGTGGCG
>JBPCRR010000349.1:0-11666 GCA_050996645.1 Acidimicrobiales bacterium
CACCCGAGGTGAACACGATCCCGCCGGGTTCGGTCCCCAAGGCGCCGGCGACGCGGTCCCGGGCGTCGTCGATGGCAGCGCGCGCAGCACGAGCGGTCGAGTGGGCGCCCGACGGGTTGCCGAAGCGCTCACCGAGCCACTGCGACATGGCCTCGAAGGCCTCGTGGCGAAGCGGCGTGGTGGCGGCGTGGTCCAGGTATGCCGGCACGACACTCAAGGCTACAGCGGGGGTTCACGGCGCCGGCGCGAGGGGTGGGCGTCGGGCCTGGTAAGCGGCGGCCAGGCAGGCGAGGTAGAGATCCGGTGCCATCCACTGGGGGAGGGCGTGGCCGAGCTTGGCGACAAGGCCTCTGGCGATCTGTGCCCCCACCACCCAGCGGGCCTCTGGACGCAGCTCGGACCAGCGTCGGAGGTAGGACCTGACCACCTCGTACTCGGCCTCTCCCATGCCCGCGGTGTCGAGCCCGGTCGTGAACGACTCCATCCCAGGCGGCGGCGCGAACCACATCCCGGCGACGGCCCCCCCGCCGGAACGCGACCGCACGACGACGGTTCCCGCCGCCAGGTCGCCCAGGCGCTGGCCTCGGGGAGACACGAGCATGCACACCGCTCCGAGCAGGAGGTCCACCGGCGCCAGCACGGCGCGGATGGCGGCCTGGCGCAGGCCGATGGGCGCTCCAGTGGTCGAGATCACCCGAAGCCCGACCGCCATCTTGCCGAGCGTGCGGCCGCCGGCGAAGGCCTCCATCACCGTCGGGTAGACGAGCAGCGCGCCAAACACGACGAGGGAGACCGCCACCAGCGCGGCCACTTGACCAGCTCCAGTGGCCGCCAAACCGACGAGGATCGCACCGGCGCCGGCGATCTCGACGACGAGGTCGAGAGCACGCGCGGGCACCCGGGTGCCGAGCGTGGCGGTCGGCAGGTCCAGCACCACCCCTTCGGGCGTGACCATCCAGGTCTGTGCACCGCTGGCGCTCACCTGCCCACGGTACTGCCCGCCGCGGCCCCCACCGCTATCGTCGGGGCGGGCATGCACGTCGACGAGTTCATCGTTTGGCATCAGGGGGAGTGGGCCCGTCTGGAGACGCTCGTGCGCAGGGCAAGGCGGCTCCGCCGCCACCGCTTGGACCCGGCGGAGC
Source organism: Acidimicrobiales bacterium (assembly GCA_050996645.1). GTDB lineage: Bacteria > Actinomycetota > Acidimicrobiia > Acidimicrobiales > Palsa-688 > JBPCRR01. The sequence goes on from JBPCRR010000349.1 coordinate 1,143, forward strand.
TCGACGAGCTGACATCGCTCTACCAGCGCAGCGCCGGTCACCTTTCGTACGCGACGACGAACTTCGCCGATCCCGGCCTCATCGCCCGGCTCTCCCGTTTGGTGGGCGACGCGGCGGCGCTCATTTATGGCGCGCGTCGCCCGAACCGGCGGGCACCTGTGCGCTTCTTCACCGACACCTTTCCCAACGCCGTATGGCAGCTTCGCCGTATGGTCCTGCTCAGCGCGGTGCTCACATTCGTGCCCGCCTTGGCGGTGGGAGCGTGGTTCGCCAACTCGCCGAGCGCCATCGACGCCTCCACGCCGGCCGCGCTTCGCCAGGCCTACGTGCAGCACGAGTTCGCCGACTACTACACCTCCGAGCCCGCCGCCGCCTTCGCCGCTCAGGTCTACACGAACAACGTGCGGGTCGGGGCGCTGGCCTTTGCCAGCGGGATCCTCGCTGGCGTACCCACCGTCTACCTGCTCGTGTCCAACGGAGCCAACGTGGGCGAGGCCGCCGGGCTGTTCACCGCCGCTGGCCAGGCCGGCAAGTTCTGGGGGCTCCTGGTCCCCCACGGATTACTCGAGCTCACCTCGGTGGTGCTCGCCGGCGCAGCGGGCATGCGGCTCGGCTGGACCCTCGTCGATCCGGGCGACAGGCGCCGCGTCGACGCCCTCGCCGAGGAGGCTCAGCGGGCGGTCGTCCTGGTGCTCGGCACGGTCGCGACGTTCGCCGTCGCCGGAGCCATCGAGGCCTTCGTCACGGGATCGGGTCTGCCGACCGCGCTTCGCGTGGGCGTAGGGGTGCTCGCCGAAGCGGCTCTGGTGACCCTCGTGGCTGCCGCCGCGCTTCGAAGCGCACGTGACGATCCCGCCTGTGACCGTTCCGCGTAAACCCGCAACCCGATGTGTGCTCCGCAGCCCGCGAGGTCCTTTTGCGGTATGTCCTTGTGCTGCTCGGCTCGGGACTCTAAGCTCGCTGGGAACACTTGTGCTGGGGATGGCGGGCTGCGACTACTAGAGCCCGTTGCAGTTCCGAGCCGAATTCGCGAAACGCTGTTGTCCAAGGAGTGGCGATGTACAACAAGGGCACCGGGCTCGGGCTCGGCGGAGTCGCTGGTGGCGGGCTGGCCGCTACGGGTTTCCCGACGGTCGGCCTCACCATGCTCGCCCTTGTGGTCATCCTTGCTGGGCTGATTCTCTTGCGGGTTGCCGCCATCGACCACGGCCTGCGGCCCGCGAGGCGTGCTGCCTACCGTCCCGTTCACGCCCGTGGTGGCGCACAGCGCAGGACCGCCCGCTGATGACAGCCGTGGCTCACCCCCGCGACGGCCTCGGCCCCGCCTGGCCGGCGAGCCTGGTCGCAGCGGGCTTCATCGCGGCGGGGGCAGGGGTGATCCTCGCCCAGCACCAGATCCGCTTCTTCGAGGCTCGGCTGTCGGCGTTGGTCCTCGCCGGCACCCACGTCACCACCCACGCGCAGTCGATCGGACCCGTTGTGGCGTTCCACATCGGCCGCGGTTGGGGAGGGCTCAGCCTCACGGCGGGATGCACCGCCGCACTGCTGATGACCCCGTTCCTGCTGGTCGGCGCTGGGCTGCTGCTGGCCAGGCGCATAGGCGTGGCGCGCAGCCTCGTCAGCATCGCGGCGGTCGCGGTCATCGTCTTCGCCGTCAACCAGCTGCGGTTCCTGCTCATCGCGGGGGCCATGCAGGTCTGGGGCTTCCAGACCGGCTACGAGCGCACCCACGTGCTCGTCGGCGGCTTGCTGTCCACTTTTGGCGTGGCGGTAGGGGTGGTCGTGTTCCTCGTGGCGTTGACTACCATCGCCAAGCCCCGCCCGAAAGCCTCACCGCAATGAGGCCGCCGCCAGTTCTCCCCTTTCCTCAACCCCTCAATCACCAACCCGGAGGTTCCGTGCGCACTCTGACCCGATCCCGATTGGCTGTTCGCCTGGCCGTCGGCGCAGCCGCCTCCGGCGTGGTCCTCACGCTGAGCGCGAGCACTGCGTGGGCTGCCACCCCCACCCCGCAGCCGGCAACTGCAACGGCGCACGCAGCCGATGTCAGCGTGTCCGGCAGCACGGTGACCGACACCGGTATCGTGACGGCCAACCCCGGCACGCCGAACCCGACCCCGCTCAACGGCGCGCCGCTGCTGGGGCTTGCCAGCGTCGGGGTGCTCAGCCAGGCGGCGCTGTACGACCCGACCACCGGCAACCACTTTGCCTGCGCCGGGCTGGTCGGCACGAGCGGCGTGATCCAGATCGGCTCCACCGGCACCTGCACGGTCACCGGTGCCACCGGCGGGGTCGTCCTGACGCTCGGCACCAACATCATTCAGGCCCAAGCCATTCTGGAGACCTGCCAGTCCACCGCAGCGGGCACCAGCGCCGGCCTCAGCCTGCTCAACGCGTCGGTCAACGGAACGCCGATCGCCAACGGGCCAGTTGCGGCGAACACCCCCCTGCTCAACCTCGGCCCTCTGGTCACCGTCAACCTCAACACCCAGCCGGCCACGCCCCCGCCCGCCTCGACCCCCGCGGGCAGCATCACGGGCACCGGGCTGGCGGCGACAGTGCTGGGGATCCCCGGAGGCGCGCCGGTTCTGGCCGCCAACATCGGCACGGTGACCTGCGGGGCCTTCGTGCCCGTCGGCCCCACCCCGTTGTTCCCGCTCAAGAGCCTGCCCATCGCGGCGGGCACGGCGTTGGTGGCTGCGGCACTGATCGTGCCTTGGTTCCGCCGGCGCCGGCGGGCAATGCAGTCGTCTCTCTAGCCGTCAGGCGGGGGGCACGGACTGGAGTCACAACGCGGAGGCGACCTGACGGTCGCCCCCGGAAATGCTTCCGGTCCGGCCCCGCTACGATCTGGCCCATAGCGGTGCACGAAGCTGGGCCCGGCGCGTGGACAGGAAGCCAGACGTGAGCGACGACCCGAACTCCTCAGAGGACGCCCGGGACCGGGCGGCCTACGTCCACCATCTCATGCTGAGCGCCCTGTCGGCTCCGGGCGGCTCACGCAGCCCGATGGCCGGCAGGCTGGTGGCCGACTTGTGCGGGGTGCTCGCGGTGGAGGGCGAAGCCGAGCAGGTCGCGCGCTACCTGGCTCCCGACCCAGCGGACAAGGCAACCTTCCAGGTACGGTCCTTCCGCCTGGGTGACGTCCACCCTCTAACCGACCAGGGCTCGCTGGACGCCGAGAGTGCCCTGCGCGAAGCGGCGCGGTTGGCAGCTGGCCAGACCGAGCTCGTGGAGGTGGTTGCCGTCGGTGCCAACGGGTTGCGCCGGCGGGTCCTCGACCGGGCGGGGCGTGCACCCATGCGCTTCTACTTCCCCGATCCGACATACTACGAAGGGCCGCCCTCGCTGGTGGCCGAAGCATTGGAGCGGTGGCGGTGGCTGCTCGACAGTGGCCGCGGCGCACCCTCCGCGCCGGTCGCCCCGGCCGCACCGCCCGTTGCCGCTCTGGACACGACTGCGGTGGCCGAGGCGGTCCGCCAGGCCCTCGGCGACGTCACCGTGGAGGTGGATCTCGGCGCGGTGGAGGCGGTGGTCGCGGACGCCCTTCGCTCGACCCTTGGCGGCGCCGGAGCAACGGCGCTGTCGCTCGGGCGCAGCGGAACTGACCGCCAGAGCGACCCGGCAAGGGGGGACGCGGGGGGAAGCTTCGCATCGGAGCCGCCGACCCTGGAGCAGCCGTCGGTCGCGGTGGTCGACCAACAGGCACGGTCGATGGCCGAGGCGCAGGCCAGGGAGCTCGCCGAACGGCTGATGGGCATGGTGGAAAACCGCCTCCGCCAACTGCCCGCGCCTGACCCGATCCTCGGCGCCGCGATGGGTTGGGGACAGACCTCGGGCGCCGAGGAGATGGCGAGGGCGGTGTCGGCCTCCATTCGGCCCATGCTGGCGAACTTGCGGCCGGAGGAAGTCGGCGCTGGGGGCGACAGCCCCGGGGCGGCTTGGATGGCTCAAGCCTCGCTGGTTTCGGCGGCGGAGCAACTCCACCTGCAGCTCGAGGCGTTCGGGGACCGGGTGAAGTCTGGCAGCCGCGCCCTCGAGGGGCTCGCCGACGAGCTCAACGCGCGCGAGCGGACAGCAGCGGGGCATACCGACCGCCTCGCCCAGACGATCACCGTCAGCCTGGAGCGCCTGGGGAGGCGTCTGGAGGAGCGAATCGAGGACGTCTCGGCGGCGCGAGCCGACGCCGGCGCCACTCGGGAGCTGCGGGACCTGACCCTCACGTTGAGCCGCCTGGTGGCCCGCCTCGACCCCGCCCCGCCGAGGCCCGCGTCGATCAGCCGCCTCAGGGAGCACCCCAACGCCACTGGCGCTTGAGCACCAGCCTTCAGGCCTCGATCCTCGACTCCTGTGGGCATATAGCGCCCGGGCATCCCCCAGGACCTGACCTCCGGACGGGTACCCTCGGCCCGTGGCGCCCACGCGCATCGCGGAGCTGGTGGGGCGCGTCCTCGGGGACCGTTACCGCCTCAGCCGACCCCTGGGAGCGGGCGCGTCCGCGCACGTCTACGTCGCGGATGACATCACCCTGCGCCGCCGCGTGGCTATCAAGGTGCTGCACCCGGCGCTCGCTGATGACGAGGCGTTCCTTCGCCGGTTCCGTGCGGAAGCCCGGGCCGTAGCGGCGCTGCAGCACCCCAACATCCTGCGGGTCTACGACTGGGGTGAGGACGCCGGCACCCCGTACCTGGTGATGGAGCTCCTCGAGGGAGGCAGCCTACGCTCCATGCTCGACCGGGCCCGGCGGCTGTCCCCGAGCCAGGTTGCCAAGATCGGAGCCGACGCGGCGCACGCCCTCGACTATGCCCACCGTCGGGGCATCGTGCACCGCGACATCAAGCCGGCCAACCTGCTCTTCGACGAGGAGGCCCGGGTGAGCGTTGCGGATTTCGGTCTGGCCCGCGCCCTCGCCGAGGCGAGCTGGACCGAGCCAGCGGGGACGGTGATCGGCACGGCCCGCTACGCGGCGCCAGAGGCGGTGCGGGGGGAGACTCTCGGCGACCGCGCTGACGTGTACGCCCTCGCGATAACGCTCGTGGAAGCCGCCACGGCCGAGGTGCCCTTCGCCGCAGACACCACGTTCGCCACCCTGATGGCCCGTACCGAGCGGCCCCTGCCTGTTCCCGAGGAGCTCGGCCCCCTTCGTCCGGTGCTCGCTTGGGCCGGCGAGTTGCTGGCGTCGGAGCGCCCCGACGCAGCCGAGTTGGCCGACGCGCTCGAAGACGCCGCGCGCCACCTGCCAGCGCCGGCTCCGCTGCCGCTGGCTGGCCCGTTGGCCACCGGCGAGGTCGAGCGCGACGACCAACCGACGGAGGCGCCCGGCGCCCGGCCACGCCTTTTCGACCAGCTAGAGGCTGTAGGCGCAGTGGGAGCCGCCCGAGCAACGGGCTCGATCCCGGTCGCCACCGACGCGCCCGGCGCAGCACTCCTCAGCGGACGGCGCCGGCTCCGGTGGTGGTGGGTGGCGGCGTTGCTGGCGATCCTGGCCGTGGCCGGCGGCGTGGCCTTCGCGCAGTCGCAGCGGGAGGCGCCGAGTCACCCGGTCCCGTCGCTCGTTGGCCACAGCCAAGCGGAGGCGGCGGGGCTGCTCGGGCCCTTGCACCTGCGAATGGTCGTGGTGGGTCGCTCCTACGACCCGAAGGCGGTAGCGGGCACCGTCACGTCGCAGCAGCCGAGCACTGGGACGCTCCGCGAGGGCGAGGCGGTCAAGGTCACCCTCTCGCTCGGGCCGCAGCCGGTGCCGGTACCATCCCTCGCCAGCCTGACCAAGGACGAGGCCACCTCGGTGCTCCACACCCTCGGCCTCGCGGTGGGCCAGGTCAGCTCGGAGGCTAGCCTCACCGTGGCCGCCGGCCAGGTCATCCGCTACGACCCGAGCCAGGGCAGCCTCCTGCCCGGCCAGACGGTCAACCTCGTGGTCTCTTCCGGTAAGCCGACCGTCGCTGTCCCCGCGCTTGGCGGCCCGCAGGTGGCGTCGTTCGCCGCGGCCAAAGCAGTGCTTGCGGCGGCCAACCTGGTGGCCAGCGAGGTCGACCAGCACAGCGACACGGTGGCCAAGGGGCAGGTGATGGGGACCCAACCGCTGGCGGGAACCGTGGTGACGGTCCAGAGCTCCGTGACCGTGGTGGTGTCCCTCGGCCCCGATCTGGTGGCGGTGCCGGCGGTACACGGGATGTCGGTGCCCGCCGCTTCCCAGGCGTTGAGCGCGGCCGGGTTCCACGTGAGTGGCGTCAGCGGGGACCCGACAGCCACCGTGAGCGCCACCAACCCTCCAGCGGGCGCCCTGATCCACCGTGGTGCCTCCGTGCAGCTCATAACCCAGTAGGTCCCACCGCCGGAGGGCAAGAGACCGCAACGGCATTGAGCCACGCGACCCTCTATCATGTGGAGGGCAGGGCCGAGGGGGGCGGCGTGCTGAGGCAGCGATCCCCAGCCGCAGCCGGCGCCGCCGCCCCCCTGGACGCTGCAGGCCGCGTCGGCAGCCGGCGTACGATGACCACCCATTGCCGTCCGCATCTCGACCGACGACGTCGCCCACGTGGCGCGCTTGGCCCGGCTGGCCTTGTCGGCCGAGGAGCTCGAGCGCTTCACGGGGCAGCTGGCCGCCGTGCTGGAACACGCCGCAGACGTGGAGGCGCTCGACACGAGCGGCGTGGAGCCAACAGCACACCCCTTGCCCCTGGCGAACGTGCTCCGCCCCGACTCGGTGGCCCCGACCCTGGACCGTGACGAGGTGCTGGCCGCGGCTCCCGACAGCCACGAGGGCCGCTTCGCGGTCCCGCGCATCCTCGCGGAGGCTCCATGAGCGCGCCATCTAGCCGGGGTCCTCTGGCTAACCGGGGTCCTCTGGCGGACCAGGGTCCTCTGGACCCAGCCAGCGCCACTGCGATAGCTGCAGACGTGAGGTCGGGAAAGCGCTCGGCTGTCGATGTTCTCGAGGAGCACCTCGGGCGCATCGCCCGCGCCGAAGGCGACGTTCACGCTTTCAACCTGATCAGCGAGGACTCTGCACGCTCTGTCGCGCACCAGGTCGACAAGGCATTGGCCGACGGCGAGCACCTCGGCCCGCTGGCGGGAGTGCCGGTCGCCCTCAAGGACAACCTGTGCACCAGGGGGGTCGCCACCACCTGCTCCTCTCGCATCCTCGAAGGCTGGAGGCCGCCGTATGACGCCACGGTCGTGCGCCGATTGGCCGAAGCGGGCGCAGTGATCGTTGGAAAGACCAACCTCGACGAGTTCGCCATGGGGTCTTCGACGGAGAACTCCGCGTTCGGGCCGACCCGCAACCCCCACGACCTGTCCCGGGTGCCCGGCGGCTCCTCCGGCGGGTCTGCGGCAGCCGTAGCGGCGGGGTTCGCTGCATTGGCGCTCGGCTCGGACACCGGTGGCTCCATCCGCCAGCCGGCGGCGCTGTGCGGGGTGGTTGGGATGAAGCCGACCTACGGTGTCGTGTCACGCTACGGGCTGGTGGCGTTCGCGAGCTCGCTCGACCAGGTGGGCCCCTTCGCGCGGAGCGTCGCAGACGCGGCCATCGCCTACGAAGTGATCGCGGGCCACGACCCCGCGGACTCGACTTCCCTCGACCAGGCGCCGCCTTCGGCGCGTGCCCGGCTCGACGACAGTGTGGAGGGGCTGCGGGTCGGCGTGGTGAGCGAGCTTCTCGACGCGGAGGGCCTGGCCTCCGACGTGGTCAGCCGGACCCGGGAGGCCGCCGAGGCGCTGGCGGCGGCAGGAGCCAAGGTCGAGGAGGTGTCGGTGCCGGCGGTCGTATATGGCCTCTCCGCCTACTACTTGATCGCGCCCGCCGAGGCGTCGTCCAACCTCGCCCGATACGACGGGGTGCGCTACGGGCTTCGGGCCCCAGGAGCCGACGTGACCGAGATGTACACCGCCACCCGATCCGCCGGCTTCGGCGCAGAGGTCAAGCGGAGGATCATGCTGGGCACCTACGCCCTCTCGGCGGGGTATTACGACGCCTACTGCGGCAAGGCTCAGCGAGTCAGGACCCTCATCATCAACGACCTCGCCCGCGCCTACGAGGACTTCGACGTGCTCCTGGCACCCACGGCGCCGGGCACGGCGTTCGAGCTCGGCGCCAAGACCGCCGAACCGCTCACCATGTACCTCAACGACGTGTGCACCATACCGTCGAACCTGGCCGGCCACCCGGCCATGAGCGTGCCTTTCGGCACCGGCGCCGACGGCCTCCCCGTGGGCGTGCAGGTGCTCGCCCCCGCTCTCGGCGAAACCGTCATGTTCCAGGCCGCCGCCGCGCTCGAGGCAGCCGCTCCGCCCGGGGTCCGCGCGTGGTGAGCGACGGTTGGGAGACCGTGATCGGCCTCGAGGTCCACACCGAGCTGCGCACCGTCACCAAGCTGTTCTGTGGTTGCCCGAACGTCTTCGGCGACGAGCCCAACACCAACGTGTGCCCGGTCTGCCTGGGCCTGCCTGGGTCGCTCCCGGTCCTCAACCGCCAAGCGGTGGAGCTTGCGATGCGCGTCGGGGCGGCGTTGCAGTGCCGCATCCAGCCCTCGCTGTTCCACCGCAAGAACTACTTCTATCCCGACATGCCAAAGGCGTACCAGATCAGTCAGTACGACGTGCCCCTCAACGTGGCCGGGCAACTGGAGTTGGCCAACGGCGCTCACGTCGGCGTGGAGCGGGCTCACCTCGAGGAGGACACCGGCAAGTCGACCCACGTCGGCGGCGGCGGCCGGATCCACGGCGCCGACCGCTCGCTGGTCGACTACAACCGGGCAGGGGTGCCGCTGGTGGAGATCGTCAGCGCGCCGGACCTTCGTAGCTCGGAGGATGCCCGTTCATACGTCGAGGAGCTTCGAGCCATCCTGGTCGCCGTCGGCGCCTCTGACGGCAAGATGGAAGAGGGCTCGCTGCGAGTGGACGCAAACGTGTCGGTCAGGCCCACCGGGACCGAAGCGTTCGGCACCCGCTGCGAGGTCAAGAACATGAACTCGCTGCGGTCGCTCGGGCGTGCCATCGACCACGAGGCCGCACGCCAAGTTGCCCTCCTCGAAGCCGGGGGGACCGTCGTTCAGGAAACCCGCCACTGGGACGAGTCCGCCGGGCGCACGGGCTCGATGCGCTCCAAGGAGGAAGCCTACGACTACCGCTACTTCCCCGAGCCCGACCTGGTCCCACTGGCACCATCGGAGGGGTGGATCGCTTCGGTGCGCGCAGCGTTGCCCGAGCTGCCCGCCGAGCGCCGGCGCAAGGTCGCGCAAGCCGCCTCGTCCGCCCCAGCCTCGGACGCAACCTCGGACGCAGTGGCGACCGTGGTGCGCCTCGGTCTCGACGCCTTGGTTCTCGCAGCCGTCGAGGCGGGGGTGGACGGCTCGTTGGCGCTGCGGCGGTTGGCCAATGAGGTGGCCTCGTTGCCCGACGCTGCGGCGTCGCTCGACGCTGGAGCGTTCGTCAAGCTCCTCGCAATGGAGGACAAGGGCGAGCTGACCCCGGCGCAGGCGCGCACGGTGTTGCGGACGCTGCTCGACAGCGGAGGAGATCCCGGCCAGATCGCGTCCTCCCTCGGCTTCGAGGCGCTCGGAGCCGGGGAGCTGACGGCGGTCGTGGAGCGGGTGATCGCCGAGCACCCAGCCGAGTGGGAGAGGTACCTCGCCGGAGAGGAGAAGCTGACGGGGCTCTTCGTCGGCAAGATCAAGGCGGCCACAGGGGGCAAGGCCGACCTGGCGGCTGCCACGGCCAGGCTGCGCGAGCGACGCTCAGGGTGACAAGCGCCACTCCCGGCGCCGGGTCGGATCGGTCCGGGGTCTGTTAGGCTGACGGTTTGTCACGGCCCGGTTACCACCGGGCGTGCGCTGGCGCATTTGCCGGCGGGGCTGCGTTGAGACGTTCTCGAATCGGCCTGCTTCCCCTTGTATGGCCGATTGGAGCCTGATGTCTTTCACCTTTGCCGACCTTGGCGTGCCCGCGGACCTGGTAGCCGTGCTGGGCGCCCAGGGCATCGAAAAACCCTTTGCCATCCAGCAGACCGCGTTGCCCGACGCGCTCGCCGGCCACGACGTGTGCGGCCGGGCTCCCACCGGATCGGGCAAGACCCTCGCATTCGGCCTGGCGGTGGTGGCCGCCTGTGCCGCCGACGGCTTTGGGGGCGGGACCGGCCGTCGCGGGCCCAAGCCCAGGCCGGGAAGACGCGTCGGAAGGCCCCAGGCGCTCGTTTTGGTCCCCACCCGGGAGCTGGCGGCGCAGGTCGAAGCGGTACTGGCGCCTTTGGCGAAGGCGGTGGGTGCTCGCGTGACCTCCATCTACGGCGGTGTGGGCTACGGCGGCCAGCGCGCCGCGCTCGGCAGGGGCGTCGACATAGTCGTCGGGTGCCCGGGGCGCCTCGAGGACCTGGTTGCCCAAGGCGACGTGAGCTTCAGCGACACCAAGGTGGTGGTCATCGACGAGGCCGACCGCATGGCCGACATGGGCTTCCTGCCAGCGGTGAAGCGGTTGCTCGACGTGACCAACCCCGAAGGGCGCCAGACTCTGCTGTTCTCAGCGACC
>JBPCRR010000359.1:0-10335 GCA_050996645.1 Acidimicrobiales bacterium
GTCCAACGGTTGCCAGCTTTCGGCCGTAGCGTTCGAGGTTCATCGTCGTACTATACGTTTCGAACCACCCACGCGGATTGGAAGCGGCGGATCGGGTGCGGCCGGTTCAGGGGCGCCCGCCGCGCTGGAGCTGGCGAAGTGCCCGGTAACCGATGAGGGTCACACCAGCGCGGGCTGCGAGTGTCCGCAGGGAGTCGGCCCCCAAGGCGAGATCGTGGTCGTCGACTCGCGAAGGCCAGTCGGGAGCGGCTGCGCGCAGCTCCGCGGTGTCGACCGCCGGACGCAAGACCACCTCGGTCACCCCAGGCTGCAGGTCTGCGAGCAACCCGTCCAGGGCTGCCCGGGTGCTCCGGGACCGCGACACCCTCAGCAGGTGATCGGGGGAGCGGATGCCTTCGCTGGCGGCCAGGTCGCGGAACGGGAAGCCGGCTTGCCGTTCCTCCGCCGCGGGTGGCAGGCGCAGCGGGAGCTGGAACTCGACGGCCATCTCCAACGCCACGTCGAAGAACTCGGGCCGGTAGTCCAACGCTCCCAGGTGACCGCTCAGGTGGCTCACGTCGAACCCCCAGTAGATGGCTCGTTCGATCTGCGCCCGGCACTCCCGGCGAACCTCGTCGGTGTCGCCGTGCTCCCAGAGGTCCGCTGGGGTGCGCGGGAAGCCACCGTCGCCATCGAGCAGCGACGGACCATGGGTGATCGGTCCCCAGCGGTAGAGGTCGTACTCAGCGTTGAGGGTGAGGTGAACCCCCACGTCCTCACCTCGGTACCGCGAGGCCACCTGGCGCGCCCAGGGGCCGGGCACGACGAGGCCGGCCGCGGTTCCCATCCCCCTTCGTAGCGCCTCGTAGACCCCGCTGTTGCTCGCATGGGTGACGCCGAGCTCGTCACAGCTGATGATGAGCAGCGAGGCGCTCGCCGGGTACCCGAGCTCCTCGGCCAGGGATGTCATCGCACGCTTCGACGGGTCTTCAGCGTTCGAGCAAGGTGCCGGTGCCGAGCCCGCCACCGCAGCACATGCTCACCAGTGCGCGTCGACCGTCGATGCGCTCCAGCTCGTGGATCGCTTTTGTCAACAGGATCACACCGGTGCCCCCGAGCGGGTGGCCCAGCGCGATGGCTCCTCCATTGGGGTTGACCGCAGCGGGGTCGGCGCCGAGCTCCGCCTGCCAGGCGAGGACGACAGAAGCGAAGGCCTCGTTGATTTCGAACACGTCGACGTCGTGGATCCCGATGCTCCCCCGCTCGAGCAGGAGCTGGGTGGCGTCGATTGGACCGGTGAGCATGAGGACCGGATCGACACCCACCAGGCAGTGCGCGGCGACGCGCGCCTTGGGGGTCAGCCCCAATGAGCTCGCCCGCTCTGCGCTCATCATCATCATCACCGCCGCAGCTCCGTCGGAGATCTGCGACGAGGTGCCCGCAGTGTGCACTCCGTCGGGACGGCCCACCGGCTTCAGGCCGGCGAGTGCCTCGAGGGTGGTCTGGCGCAGTCCTTCGTCTCGGCTCACCTCCAGGGTGTCGCCCGTGGGCTTTCCCTCGTCGTCGACCACGGGTGCCTGAATCGGCACCACCTGGGTGGCAAAGCGCTCCTCTGCCCAGGCGTTGATGGCGCGTTCCTGGGAGGTGAGCCCGAAGCGGTCTGCGGCCTCGCGGTCGATTCCCCACTTCTCCGCTATGCGCTCTGCCCCCTCGAACTGGCTGGTGAATTCGAAGCGCCCGAAGTAGGACTTCGGGATCGCCCGGCCCGGCCCCGCTTTGGTGTTCGAGCCGATCGGGATGCGAGTCATCGACTCGACGCCGCCGGCGATGGCGACGTCGACGGTGCCCGAGGCGATGAGGCTGGCCGCCAAGCCGGCTGCCTGCTGACTCGAGCCGCACTGGGTGTCCACCGTTGTGTTGGGCACCGACATGGGGAGGCCCGCCGCCAGCCAGGCGGTGCGTCCCACGTTGAAGGACTGCTCGCCGACCTGAGACACACAGCCCGATACGACCTGGCCAACCTCGGCGGGGTCAACGCCGCTGCGGTCGAGCGCGGCCGTGAAGACGGCGCCGAGGAGGTCGGCAGGATGGACCGTCGACAACCCGCCGTTGCGCCGCCCCACAGGGCTACGGACTGCTTCCACCACGACGACATCGATCATGGGCCGATCCTAGCCAGAGGCTCCGCCAGCCCCCAACGGCTCCGGGGAAGTTTCGATGTCACACCCGTGTTGGAAGATAGAGACATGGCCCAACAGCTTGTTCTCCTGGATTCCAAAGAGGCGGACTGGTGCCTCGACGAGCACACCCGCGAAGTTGGCCGCCAGGGCATCGCAGCAGCCCGGGCCGCGCTCGCCAGGGCCCGCCGCGCTGCCGACCCCAACGAGCGCCGCGCCGCCTGACGCCCGGCACCACTGCCGCTGCCCGCCGGCACCACCGGCACTGCCCGCTGGCACCCCCGGCGGTAGACCGTGCTGGTTAGCATTCGGCGGTGCCCTACGGAGTCACGGTTCCATTCGACAACGTCCCCCTGTCCGATCACCGGCCCTGGTTCGAAGAGCTGGCCGATCTCGGCTACACCGACGTGTGGTCCGCCGAAGCCGACGGCACCGACGCGTTCACACCGCTGGCGCTAGCGGCCGCGTGGGCGCCCTCGCTTCGCCTAGGTACCGCGATCGTCCCTGCGTTCACCCGCGGCCCGGCCCTCATGGCCCAGAGCGTGGCGGCCATGGCCGAGGCCGCGCCTGGACGGTTCGCGTTCGGCATCGGCACGTCGTCGGACGTGATCGTCGAGCGATGGAACGGCCTTGCGTTCGACGAGCCCTTCAAGCGAACCCGGGACATGGTCCGGTTCCTTCGCTTGGCCCTGGCAGGCGAGAAGGTCGACGCCAGCTTCGACACGTTCGCCGTCCGGGGCTTCCGCCTGGGCCGCCCGCCGGCGGTGCCACCCCCGATCCTCGTCGCTGCCCTTCGGCCCGGGATGCTTCGCCTGGCGCGAAGCGAGGGCGATGGGGCCATCATCAACTGGCTGGGAGCGGAGGACGTTCCCCAGGTGCTGGCAGAGGTCGGGCCCGGCAAGGAAGTCGTGGCGCGCATTTTCGCGTGCCCGTCAGAGGACGCGGACATGGTGCGAAAGATCGGACGGAGGGTGATCGCCGCCTACCTCAACGTGCCGGTGTACGCCGCGTTCCACGAGTGGCTGGGCCGGGGGCCGGCTCTACAGCCGATGTGGGACGCCTGGCGCAAGGGCGATCGCAAAGCCGCGCTCGAAGTCATCCCGGACGAGGTGGTGGACGATCTGATCCTGCACGGCTCGGCGGCGGAGGTGCGTGCCAAGATCGACCGGTACGTCAAGGCCGGGGTTACCACGCCGGCCCTCGCGATCCTCCCGTTGCCGGGGGTCGACATCCGCCAGGCCGTCAGGCACCTCTCGCCAAACGCTAGAGCTGCCTAGTCGCATTGGAGTCGGTCCCCGGCCGACGTCACCTTTCAATCAGCTCGATCAGCTCGATGCGGTTGTCGAATGGATCGTCGACGAAGCACCGCTTGATCCCTGGCAGCTCCTCGTCCCAGCGGACTGCCTTCCCGGCGGCTTCGAGTTCGCCCACGAGCTCGACAAGACCTTCGACCACCAAGGCCGGATGGGCCTTGCGTGCCGGGTGGAAGTTCCCATCCACGCCGAGGTGGATCTGCACGGAGCCAGACCCGAACCACCGCCCGCCTCTCGCCGCCAGCGGAGCCGGCTTCTCCAGCATCTCGAAGCCGAGCAGGTCGCGGTAGAAGGCCTCCGCGTCGGCCTCACGTCCCGAGGGCATCGCCAGCTGCACGTGGTCGATGGCGACGAAGCGGTGCGGCATCGCCTCCATGCTGGCATGCTTCAGCCGGCGCACCCGTGCAGGCGTGGTAGGTCTGCCACGGGCGGCTCGGACTGGCAAGTGGGTACCGATTCCTCTACGCCCGCCCGGAGTGCTTCCGCGCCAGCCACCCGGACTGGTTGTTGCGGACCAACTCGAAGATGTTGAGAGCGGCGAGCACGCCGGCCAGCAGGATGAGCGACGCGAGCGCGGGCACGTTGGGGGCGACGGGAAGCAAAGCGAGGACGACGGCAGCTGTTGTCAGTCGGGTGTAGGACACCAGCCGGAACATCGCCCAGCGGGTGAAACCGAAGGTCGCCAGATACAGGGCCGTGCCCCCGAAGAGCAGACCGGTGACCGCCCATGTCAGGTGCTGTCCGGGTTGGGCAATTGACTCGCGTAGGCCCACAGCCACGGCGATGATGGCGGCGATGAACGACAGGTGACCGTAGGACAGGACCAGCCTGGTGATATCCACTTGCACCCTGGCGGTGGCCAGGGAATGTCGCATGGCGTCGGCTGCGAAATGAAAGTAGGTCCACCACAGACCGCAGGCCAGCACGAAGGCGGCGGCGACCGAGCTGGCTTGGCCGGCGGTAAGGCTCCCGTTGGGCGCTAATGTGCCCACCGAGACGACTGATTCCCCGAGGGCGATCAGCACGAAGAGTCCGAATCGCTCGGTGAGGTGGCCCGCGTTGAATTGCAAACTGGCGAGTCTGGAGCGCAGCACGCTCGGCGTCGCCAGGTCGATCACTGCTGCGGCCGCCCAGAGGACCTCCCGGGCGTCGCCGTGGGCGAGGGCGCCGACGACGAGCAGGGGCCCGGTGACGACCATGGCGACGCTAAAACCGTTCAGTGGGACCGTGATCCGACGACCGGACCGGTGGACGAAGGCGGCGCCGAGCACCAACCGCCCGGCCCAGTAGGCGGCGGCGAACATCATCCCTTCGCCGCCGTAAACGTCCGAAACGGCGAGGGCCATGAACACCCCTGCTAGCGCCACCGCGAAGATCCGCAGGTGCAGTGACGCTCTCGAGGTGTCGGCCAGGTTGGTCTGGATCGACGTCCCGACCCAGAGCCAGTAGACGGGGACGAACACGATCAGGGCTCGAAGCAGGCCAGACCAACTGTGGTCGTAGCCCACCAGCGTCGACATCTTGGTGATCGCGACTACGAAGACGAGGTCGAAGAACAGCTCAGCCCAGGTGACGGGCTTCTCGGGACCCGAAGGGTCCGCCTCGACGCTGCTGGCACCGCTGCCGTGAACCACCGTCTCTTCACTCACCGGATCCAGTCTGCCTCCAGCGCAGCAAGTGACTCCGCCAGACCATCGAGGCGGTCTTCGCCGGCTAGGAGGCGCCCTGGGAGCTCCTCGGCGGGACGGTCTCCACCCTGGGGCGAGCTCGACTCAGCCGCCTCCGCCCCACGTCAGGCCACCGTCCACCACGAGCTGCTGGCCAGTCACGTACGCGCTTTCGGCCGACAGCAGCCACACCGCTGCATATGCCACCTCCCATGCCGTTCCTTGACGTCCGAGGGGCAGCGGCACCGTGGCGCGGGCGGGCCTGCCGGCACTTGCCAGGCGCCCAAGAGGCGTGTCGATCAGGCCTGGCACCACCAGGTTCGCGCGAGCAGCGGGCGCTGCCTCCATCGCCACGTGACGCATGAGCCCGGCGAGGCCGGCCTTGCTGGCGTCGTAAGCGGGAATGTTTGTGCCCGGGCGCAGGCCGGCCACGGAGCCGATGAACACCAGAGAGGAGCCGGGGTCGAGCACCGGCAGCGCTGCTCGGGCGACGGCGAAGTGAGCCCGCAAATTGACGGCAACCACGGCGTCCCACTCCTCGATCGTGGTGCCACCCATCCGCCGCCCACGACCGATACCGACGTTGACCACCACGCCGTCTAGGCCTCCCATGGAGTCCACGGCGTCCAGCACCAATCGCTCGCACGCCGCGGCGTCGCTCACGTCGGCAACCAGCACCACGGCTTCGGCCCCTTCGGCTCGGGCCAGCTCCGCCGTTTCCTGCGCCGAAGCGGCGTCGAGGTCGGCCGCTGCTACCGTGGCGCCTTCCCGGGCGGCCAGCACGCTAATCGCGCGGCCGTTGCCGACCGGCGCCGCCGGGTCGTCTGAAGCGCGCGTTCCTGCGCCGACCACCAGGACGCGCCGCCCGACGAGCCTGGCGCGACCTGGCGCACGCCCGGCGCTCTCGGCCCCGAGGTCTGCGCTCATGCGTGCGGCGCGGGTTGCTCGTCGCTCCAGACGGCCTTGGCGTCCGGGGGGAGCGGGACCGCGAAAGCGTTAAGGGTGAACGACACCAAGGTGTAGAAGCCGCAGAGCGACACCAGCTCGACCATTCCGGCATCACCGAGGGCTGACCGCGCCGCTTCGTAGGTCGCAGGATCGAGGCCCCCGCTCGTAACCAGCTGACGTGCCACCGCGTACACGATCCGCTCGTCGTCGGAACCGAACTGAGGTGTTTTCCCTTCCGACAGGGCCTCCAGGATCTCGTCGGGCACGCCGTGGCGGCGAGCCATCGCGGCGTGGGCCCACCACTCGAACTCTGCCTTCCAGTGGGCGGCCACCGTTACGATTGCCAGTTCGAGGAGCCGCCGGTTGATCGAGGTGCCGAACCGCAGGTGCGTGCCGAGATCCACCAGCCGCCGCCCGAGCTCTGGCGCGGTCACCCAGGCGTTGAAAGGTCCCATCAGCCCGCCCTCTTCGTTGACTAAATGTGTCGAACGAGAGGTGGCCAATCCGTCCCACAACTCGCCGGTCTGGACGTCGAGGTCTTGGCGCTGCACGTACGGTAGGCGGCTCATGATCGAACCCTAACCCTCCCCGGCGGGTGAGCAACCGGGCCCATCGGACGGGTTGGGCGCGTCGCCACTGCCCCGACCCGGCTCACGAAATGCATCTTGCTGTCACTCTGGCTGATGCTATGATTGCAGAGTGAGAACCACCGTCACCTTGGACGCGGAAGCGGAGCAGATCCTGCGGCGCCGGATGCGCGAGCGGGGCGTCTCGTTCAAGGTGGCGCTCAACGACGCAATTCGCAGCAGCGTGGCGGACCGTCGCGCCGAGCCGTTTCGCACGGCGACGGCCTCATTGGGCGAGTCAGCCGTCAACCTCGATCGCGCGCTGCAGCTCGTGGCCGAGCTCGAGGACGACGAGCTGCTGCGCCGGCTTCGCGCCGGGTCGTGAACCTCGTCGACGCGAACGTGCTCCTCTATGCGGTCAACGTCGACGCCCGCCATCACGACCGCTCGAGGAGGTGGCTCGACGAGGCCCTCTCGGGACGGGAGACCGTGGCATTTTGTTGGGTGGCGCTGCTCGCGTTCGTCCGTCTCTCGACCAAGGCAGGGCTCTTCCCCTCGCCGCTGTCGGTCCACCAAGCCATGGATCGCGTGGATGCCTGGCTTGACGCCTCCCCAGCAGTCCTGGTCGAACCCACCATCGAGCACTCGACGGTCCTCCGGCGCCTCCTCGCGACCGTGGGCGTTGGCGGGAACCTGGTCAACGACGCTCACGTCGCGGCGCTGGCCATCGAGCACCGTTGCGAGGTGATCTCCTTCGACAACGACTTCGGTCGCTTCCCGGGTGTGAGGTGGCGACCTCCGTCCCGGCTCGGTTGAAGGCGCCCGGCGACGCTTGGCGCTAGCGGGGTATCCGCGTGTGCTTGAACTCGTTGAGGGCCGGCCACTCGTCGAGCAACTCCACGATTCGTTCGATGGTGCGGATGGAGGCGGCCGGGTCCTCGCCGGGGCGGTCGAGCAGGCGCACGAACGCCGCTCGCCCCTCGTGGACAAAGGTCGGGACTCCGAAGACGCCCCACTCCGACACCGCCTTGGTGTGCTCGTCCTGGAAGGTCTTGAGCGGCCACCCGTTGTCGATCTCGGAGAGCACCGCGGCGGCGTCGACGCCGGCGGCGGCCAGGACCTCGGATAGGACATCTCGCCGGCGGAGGTCCAACGCCCGGTCGTGGCGGGCGGCGAACAGCGCGCGGTGCACCGTGAAGAACTCCTCTCGGAACCGGTCGCGAATCACGATCCCCGCCTGGTTGGCCAAGAGCCCGGGGTAACGGTCTGGGTCATCCCACACCGCCGGCTCACCATCTACGTGGGCTTGGTCCAGCGAGAACGCCAAGAACTGGACGTCCCAGCCCCCACCGGCCTCCAGCGCCGTGAGCAGGTGCTCGTGGGCATTCCGGGCGAAGGGGCAGCGGTAGTCCCAGGTAACGGCCACGGGGGTGGCGGGGTCAGGCATGTCAGGTCCAACCTCGGCAGGCGCTCCGGGATTCCTCGGCCTCTTCGGGCTCGGCCGGCACCAGCTTGCGGGCCAGCTCGCCGAGAGCAACTCCGAGCAGGGCGCCGCCCACCACGTCGGACGCGTGATGGATCCGCACGTGCACGCGGCTCGACGCCACGACCACGGCGATCGCGTAGTACAGGGGCCACCACGGGTCGCCGTCGCGCAGCAGCGCAGCGCCGAAGAACGCCGCGGTGGCGTGCCCGCTCGGGAAACTGCTCGTGCGGGGCTGGCGAAGGTGAAGCGGGCGCGGTCCGTCGTGGATCGGTCGGGTCCGCCGGAACGCCCACTTCACCGGTCCGTTGACCACCGCCGACTCCACCGCCAGCCCGACGGTCGCCCGCAGGAACCGGCGTTGCCAGTTCCCGTGGCGCCAGCGCAACGCTTGCGCGCCAGCGAGCAGCATCCAGATGATCCCGTGGTCGCCGAGCGCGGTCGCTCCGTACATGACTCGGTCGACCGCTGTTCGCCCCCGCAGGTGGCTCTCGAACCACGAATCCACGGTTCGGTCCCAACCCGCCATCTGGGAGGGAAGGGGCACCGCCGGCGGAACCCAGCGCTCGGGGGGCTTCCAAGACGCCACCGCCGCCCACCGCTCGGGCGGGACCCAGGCTCCCAGGGTAGGGGGGGGGGTGGCCGGCGCTCATCCGGCGGCCGGCAGCACCAATGACACTGGAGCTGGCGGCACTGGAGCTGGCGGCACTGGAGCTGGCGGCAGCACGGGGCCGCCGGCGGGGAGGCCCAAGGCAGACAATGGCTCCTCGCGCTGGGGGATAAGCGCCAGGTCCCCGCCGAAGGCGGGGCAGTAGGCCTGGTAGGCGCAGTAGCCGCACAGGCGCCCGGGCTTGGGGCGGAAGTCCTCCCGCTCGCACGCGCGCTCCACCGCCGCCCAGATCGCGGTGGTCTGGCGCTGCAGGCCGAGGATCGACTGGTCGGATGGCACCGTCGAGATAGCGATGGGCTCGCGGAGATGCAGCAGCTGTATGCGCGCCGGGCGCCGGCCGAGCACCTGCTCGCACAAGAAGGCGTAGAAGTGAACCCCCCCGAGGCGGGGCAGCTCGAAGTTGGCAGAAGGAGCCCGGCCGGTCTTGTAGTCGGTGACCACGAGCTCGCCGTCGGCGTCGAGGTCGAGGCGGTCGATGATCCCGGCCAGCTTCAGGGTGCCGATGGTCACCGACAAGCGCAGCTCGGTGCCGAGCACGTGGACCGCGTTGGGGTCCTCGATCAGGAAATAGTTCCGCACCAGCGTCTCGGCGTCGGCGACGAACTCGGCGCGCTGATCAGCCGCGAGCTCCAATCCGGCGTACTCCTCGCCGTCGAGCACCTCCGGGATGGCGCGACCGAGCTTGGACAAGGCGGCGTCGAGCGATCGCGCGCCGGGGTCCTCCTCCCACATCAGCAGCTGCAGGGCCCGGTGCACGAGGGTGCCCTTGGCCGCCTGCGGCGACGGGGGCTCGGGTAGGCGCTCGATCGCCGACAGGCGGAAGGCCAAGGCGCAATCCTTGAACGACGACACCTTGGACGGCGACAGCGAGGTCGGCAGGGGAAGCGGCACAGTGTCAGGCTAACGAGGGGGTGGGACGACGTTGGTGGATCGGGCGCCCACCGAGTCGAGCCAGTCGGCGATGGTGCGCCCGAGCTCAAGCGGGGCTTCCATCGGCCCGAAGTGGGTGAGGCCGTCCTCCATCGCCACGTCGCCGTCGGGCAGCCGCGAGGCAAGGGTCTCCAGCATCTCCGGGCTGATGTCGCCGCCCGCCGCGCCGCCGGCGAGGCGCACGGGCACACCGACCTCCGCGAGGTGGTCGTAGGCCTTATGACGGGTCGCACCCTCGTACATAGAAGCCTCCTCGTCGGGGGAGCAGGCCAGGGAGACGGTGCCGTCGGCTCGGTCGACCAGCCCGTAGCGGACGTATGCATCGAGAGAACTCGGGTCGAAGCGCTCGAAGGGCGGCTTGCTGGCGTAGTTGGCCCTTGCTGCCGCGCGGGACTCGAAGTGGTTGCGGCGCCGGCGGGCAAGGTTGCTCAGGCGGTTGTCGCCCATCGCAGAAACCTGATCGGGGCTGAACACGATCGGCTCGTAGAGGAACAGGCTCGCGAACGTGCCGGGGCGAGACTGTTCGGCCAGCAGCAGCGCGGCGCCGCCGCAGGAGTGGCCGATCCCCCGAACACCGGCGAGGCCGAGGGCGTCCGCAACGG
>JBPCRR010000364.1:0-4592 GCA_050996645.1 Acidimicrobiales bacterium
GTGGTGGCCCCCCCGGCTCCCGCACCG
Organism: Acidimicrobiales bacterium; assembly: GCA_050996645.1. GTDB lineage: Bacteria > Actinomycetota > Acidimicrobiia > Acidimicrobiales > Palsa-688 > JBPCRR01. The sequence continues at coordinate 28 of JBPCRR010000364.1, forward strand.
GATCCCGTGCCGCTCTGGTCGCCGGAGAGCGATTGGCTCCCCGAGCCGTTGTCCGACGTCGGGCTGGAGCTGGCCTTTTGGACCTTGCTCGGCACCAGGAGGGCAACCAGCAGTACGAGCACCGCGAACACCGCCACGGGCCCGTAGCCTCGCAGCAGCCGTTGCCAGACGCCGAAGTACCCCTGGGGAGGCCTTGCCGGCGGGGCGAGGCGCGCAGCGTCTGAACGGTCGTCGGAAGGGGGCATCAGCTCTCTACTCCTCGAAGCTTGCGGTGAACCGCTGTGCGCGGCGCATCATTCGGCGGTCCCCCTCAGCGAGCAGCCCCATGAGCCCGAGGCCGCCGAGGCCCAGGGCGATCAGCGCGTCGCCCGCTCGTCGCGACTTCGCCGCGGGCGTGGTGTGCAGCGGCCCGCTGGCGGTCGGTGTTGCGGTCGCCCCGGTCCCGGCGATGGCCGGCGTGCCGGCGATGTCGCTGCCGGGCGTGCCGGAAGTGCCCGGTATGACCGAGGACGAGCCGTTGCCGACCGGGGTGGTGTCGGCCGTGCCGAGGGCGTTGCTGGCCAGGCCCGGCAAGGAGAGGTTGAAGTTGTTCCCGGCCAGGTCACCCGAGGAGGCCTGCAACCCACCGAGCACCACGTCGAAGGTCCCCCCTCCGGTGAGTGACGCTACGAACACATCGGTGACCGTGACCCCCGCGTTGGTCGCGGAGGACTGTCCGCCGCAGCCTTCGTAGGTGTGGACGGCGTCGATCAACGGCTGTCGGATGGGCTGGGCGCCCGATATGACGGCGGCCAGCGCGGTGTCGCGGGACGCGTTAGGGACCACCTGGATCTTGAAGGGATCCACCCACACGAGCCCGTTGGCCACGTGCACCGCGGGATAGGTGATCATGAGCCCGGCTGCGTGGAGGATGGTGTTGAGGGTGGACACGGCGGTCTGAGGATCGGTCGGGAGGGGGATCGGCACCGGAAGAGTGTGGGTGATCTGGTTGAGGACGCCCGTGATGCTCGTGACGGTCCCAGGGATCGTGACATTGCTCATTGTGAACTGCCCCGTCGGCTTGGCCGAGGGGGTGCTCGGATACGAAGCCTCCCAGTGCAGGGCGCCGATGTTGACCGGGATCACCCCGCCAGCCTGCAACGTGACCGGCCCGACGTCGACGCTGGCCCCGGCCACCCTGACCCCGTTGACCAGCCCGGAGTAGGTGTGGGCGGTGCCGCCGCCGATGTTGATCACCTGCGGGATTGCGAAAGGCGCGATCGTGGTGGTCGCCTCCGAGAAGGGCGTGCCGCTGGCCTTGACGTACTGGCTGGCGCCGGGCTGGGTGGCGGTCTTGCCCGCCGCGGCGCTCGGGTCGTTGGACTCCGCATCGAGCTCCTGGGGCAGCTGGCTAGGGGCGATCGAGGGTGGGCTGTACTTGCCGTTGCAGGTCTGGCCTGCGGTGAGCGCGGTGCCGACCGCCCCGAGGTCGGTGCCCTGCGAGACCGCCTTGGCCAGCAGGTTCTGGTGCCCCGCCACCGCCTCGCCGAAGATGGCTCCGAGGGCCAGGTTTCCCTCCTTGGGGGCGATCTCGGACACCTGCGCCGTGGCGGTCCCCTGGCCGGGAGACACCGTCGAGGTATCGGCGCGCGCCGCGCCGCCGGCAAAGAGCGCGGCGCCCCCCGCGGCGACCATCGCGGCGCACGCGCCCTGCGCACATCGCCACGCCCGAGACCTAGATCTACCTGTCATCTTGAGGTTCCCCCCGGTTTCCCAACTATCGACGCTGCATCCTTCCGGCGATTGCCGGCGACGGTCGTTCCACTGCTGTCCGCGGCCCCCACGGACCGCTTCAATAGAGAGCTTCGACATCCAAGCGTCAGATTCCTCCCAACGGCGGTCCCCTCCGGAGCCGACCATAGCCGTTCCCCAGTGTACGGGGTGCCACGGCGGTCTTGGCGGCGCCCGCCTCCCGAGCCCGTTGCCGCAACGCGGTCAGGAGGCGGGCAGCAGGCGGGCCAGGTTGTCCTCGAACAGCCCGGGCATCGCCGCATGTGCACAGCCGGCGCGCTCGTAGTCCTCCACCGGCGTCGCACTGCCCTCCGAATGGGGGAAGTCGCTACAGAACATGAATATGTCCCCGGCGCGGTCGGTGAGGCGCCGGGGATCCTCGTAGGAGAACGACGAGACCCGCACCTGCTCTCGGAAGTACCAGCTCGGCCTGTGTTCGAGCTCGGCCACTGGGCGACCGTTCAACCTGGCGGTGAACTCCGCCGCCCCGTCGAGCATCAGCAGGTACTGGGGCACCCAGATCGAGCTGAGCTCGACGACGCCGAAGCGCAGGCCCGGATGACGTTGGAGCACCCCGTGGAGGATGAGGTCGGTCAGCGCCAGCGCCGGCGGGACCCAGAGGAACACAGACTCGGTCGCCGGCACGAAGTCGTCGTCGTACCAGCAGTCGTCGAACACCCGCTCCTGGTCCGCGACGTGGAACACCGGGCTGACCCCGTGGTCGACCAGCGCCGCCCACGCGCGCTCGTGGTCCGGGTGCGACAGCGGCTTGCCGTCGACGGGGCCCGGAGCGACCATGGCCAGGTGGACGTCGGCATCGGCGAGGCGGCGGAGCTCCTCGTCCAGCCAAGTCGGGTCTCGCAGCGTGAGGTGGGCCACGGGGTTCAGGCGGCGGGACTCCTCGCGCACAGAAGCGCACCACCGGTTCCAGGCCCGCATGTTGGCGGTCTGGGCTTGCAAGGAGGCCGAGAGCCGCCGCTCCCACAGCAGTCCGAAGTTGGGAAAGCAGACCGCTTCGGCGATGCCCACGCGGTCGAGCCAGGCCACGCGTGCGTTGGGATCCCAGTACTCAGCTGGCAGAGACGCGTCGTAGTCGTACTCCGGGCGCAGTCCGGCTCGAAGGCGACGCCGATGCTCGCCGCACGAGGCGGTGTCGCCCGGCCTGTGGACATCGGCCAAGGCGAGGTGCTCGCCCCGCCAGGAAAGCCACGTGTACCCGAGGTCGTCGTCGACCAGCTCGAGGACTTCGTGGCGATCCCCGGGGTCGGCGTGGTTCGCCCACAGCCCGCGTGGCTCGTAGAGGTGCTGGTCGGAGTCGACGACCCTGTTCACGATTCAATTGCCTCCAGACCCATTCTCTCAGCTCGGCGTTGCTCAGACGGAACGTGTCATGCGCCGAAGTACCGCTGCAGGCCCTTGATGCCACCTTCGTAGATGCGACTGACCATCTCAGCCAGCTCCTCCTCGCCGTGCCCTGGAGCCGGTTCGAAATGGCTGGACCAGGTGACGTGGGTCCTCGACGCGTCGCTGGCGCTGAGTGCGATCGTGGCCACGTAGCCGGTCGCGGGGAGCGGCCCATCCACGATCGAGTACGACGTGGAGTGGGTCTCCTCGTCGAGCGCCTCCAGCCTCTCCACGAACTTGCTGGCCCCCATCTCCACCGTGCGCCGCGTCCCGATGCCCTCACCCTCGACGGTCACCGCCAAGCCCTGCGACTCGACGAAGCCGCGGAAGTCCGACACCAACTTCCACACCGCGTCCAGAGGTGCGTCGACTTCACCTTCGACCTTCACTTCTGCCATCGGTCCTCCTCCTCGTTGGGGCTGCGCACGTCTCGGAGGGTACAGCGGCGGCAGGCCGGGGGACGCCATGGGGTTTGGAAGCGGCATGATGCGGAACAACTGCTCGGGAGGCTCAGCCGAGCCCTCAGAGGAGGAATCGCTCAGTGGTATTCGATCTGCTCGTCGCATTGCTCATCACGGTCGTTGCGGTTGTGTTGGGGCTGACCGTGCACCCCGTGCTGTTCCTACTGATCGTCTTCGCGGTGCTGTACTTCGTTCTCCGTGGAAGAGGAAGACGCTAGGGCCCGGTAGCTGCCGCTCGACGGGGTCCGGCCCGTGGTCAGTACTGAATGTCGAGGGCGTAGCGAAGGGCCCCGTCGAGTTCGGCTCGCTTCACCCGGTCGAGGTGACCGGTCGGCGCAGGATCGAGAAGGCTCTGAGGCACGGCTAGGAGGTTGTCGCAGCTGATCACGCTGGTCTCTGGCAGCCCCTCCCGCGAGCCGACCTCGACCTCCGAGCGGATCCCGCGAATGGTCCGGGTGATCGGGGCGCAAGTCACGATGTGAAGCACTGCGATCGCCGCATCCCTCGTGAGGACACAGACCGGACGCCGGCCCGCCGGTGCGCCCAGGTCGGCCCAGACCACGTCGCCCCGAGCTACCACGCTGGGACGGTCTCGGCGGCCAGTCTGCGGGCGGCATCTACCAGGAGCGGATCCTGGGGTTGGCGACGGTAGGCGTCCTGGAGTCTCTGGTCCGCCGCGCCCGCTTCCTCTGCCTCGAGCACAGCGAGCGCGCCCCGGCGAAGTAGCTCCGAACGATTCATCCCCCGCCGGCGGCTCACCTCGTCCAGCCGGGCGACCAGGTCATCATCCAGCTGAACCAAGACCTCACGACGAGCCATGGCCATATGATAGACCATATGGCTCCGAGGGGACCCAAGCACCATCACCCCACTCGTTTCGGAGGCAGATCCATACTCGACGCCACGGTGGTGCTCCGGACGGAGCTGATG
>JBPCRR010000387.1:0-8450 GCA_050996645.1 Acidimicrobiales bacterium
CCTACGAGGTGCTTGAGGCGATAGAGGACCTCGAAGGGGACTCGGGCTACGAGCACCTCGAGGACGAGCTCGGGGACCTCCTGTTCCAGGTGGCGTTCCACGCCACGCTGGCAGCCGAGGCTGGCCAGTTCGACTTGGCCGGGGTGGCGAGGAGCATCCACGACAAACTCGTCCGCCGCCACCCCCACGTGTTCGACCCGGACGCCCCGCCGACGACGTGGGACCAGATCAAGGCGGGGGAGAAGGGTCGGGCGCCCGGCGTCATGTCGGAGGTGCCGGGGAACCTGCCGGCGCTCCTCTACGCCCACAAGGTCCAACGCAAGGCGGCAGCAGTGGGTTTCGATTGGGAAAGTGCCGATGGTGCGGTTGCGAAGCTCGGCGAGGAGTTGACCGAGCTGCACGGAGCCATCGACGCCGGTGACGCCCACGCGCTCAACGAGGAGCTGGGCGACTTGCTCTTCAGCGTCGTCAACGTCGCCCGCCACCTCGACATCGATCCCGAAGCCACCCTTCGCGCAGCCACCGCCAAGTTCCGCGCCCGCTTCGCCGCGGTCGAGGCGCTGGCCGTCGCGCGTGGGGTCGAGCTGGCCGGGGCGGGGATGGACGTGCTCGACGGCCTCTGGGACGAGGTCAAGGGCACCGAGGGCTCGACCGTCTTCTGACGGGGCGATCATGCCGGGTGCATCGGAGGGCGGTGCAGTACCGTTTCAACACCAGCCCCACTAGTCACAGGACTACCGTTGCCAACATGAGCGCCATCGACCACCTGACGGCCCGGGAGATCCTCGATTCGCGCGGCAACCCGACGGTGGAGGTGGAGGCGTTCCTCGCTTCGGGGGCCCAAGGTCGCGCAGCGGTGCCGTCGGGGGCTTCCACCGGCTCGTTCGAGGCCGCGGAGCTGCGAGATGGCGACGGGCGCTTCGGGGGCAAGGGGGTCGCCAAGGCGGTGGCCCACGTGAACGGCGAGATCGCCGAAGCCCTGGACGGCTTCGAGGCCCTCGACCAGCGCGGGGTCGACCAGGGCCTCGTCGACCTGGACGGCACGGCCAACAAGGGCCGCCTCGGGGCCAACGCCATCCTCGGCGTGTCGCTAGCGGTGGCCCACGCGGCGGCCGCAGAGACGGGGTTGCCCCTCTACCGCTACGTCGGAGGCGCCGGTGCCCACCTGCTGCCCGTGCCGATGATGAACGTCATCAACGGCGGGGTCCACGCCGACAACAACGTCGACCTCCAGGAGTTCATGATCGTCCCCGTCGGTGCAGCCTCCTTCGCCGAGGGTCTGCGCTGGGGAGCCGAGATCTACCACGTGCTGCGGACCCTGCTGCATGAACGCGGCCTGTCGACGGCCGTGGGCGACGAGGGCGGCTTCGCCCCTGACCTTCCCTCGAATGAGGAGGCGGTCAAGGTACTGGTGGAGTCCATCGAGCGCGCCGGGCGGGCACCGGGCGATGAGGTGGCCCTGGCCTTGGACCCGGCGTCGAGCGAGTTCTTTCGCGACGGGGTCTACCGCCTCGCTGGGGAAGGCCGGGAGCTGCCGGCTTCGGAGTTCGCGGGCTACCTCGCCGACCTGTGCGGCCGCTACCCCATCCTGTCAATCGAGGACGGGATGGCCGAGGACGACTGGGACGGCTGGGCCGAGCTCACGGCGCTCCTCGGCGCCACGGTGCAGCTCGTCGGCGACGACCTGTTCGTCACGAGCGTCGAGCGGCTGGCCAAGGGGATCAACCTCGGTGTCGCCAACGCCATCCTCGTCAAGGTCAACCAGATCGGGACGCTCAGCGAGGCCCTGGAGACCGTCGACTTGGCCACTCGGTCGGGGTACGCCTCGGTGATGTCGCACCGCTCGGGCGAGACCGAGGACACCACCATCGCCGACCTGGCGGTGGGGACAGGCTGCGGGCAGATCAAGACGGGGGCGCCCGCGCGAAGCGACCGGGTGGCGAAGTACAACCAGCTCCTTCGCATCGAGGCGGGCTTGGGTGACGCCGCCAGGTACCCGGGCAGGACCGCCTTCGCCCCGAGGACCACGGAATGAAGCGGGCGGCCAGGGCCTTCCTGGCCTCTGTCACCGTCGTCGGAGTGTTGCTGCTGTTCGTGCTTCCCGGCCGGACCCTGCTCGACCAGAGGAGATCGATCTCGAGCACCGAGGCCCGGATCCACGTCCTGTCGGCGGAGAACCAGAAGCTCACGGAGCGGGCGAGCCAGCTCCAAAGCGACAGCGAGATAGAGCGGATAGCGCGCCAGCAGTACGGCCTCGTGAAGCCTGGCGAGCGGGCGGTGGCGATCTTGCCCTCGCCGGCGCCCACGACGACAGCGCCGCCACGGCCGACGGCCAAGCGCGGCGGCGGCTTCTTGCGCTCCCTCGAGTTCTGGCGCTGAGTCCCGCTGGTTGCGGCTTAGGTCGCCGCTAGCTGCTGCGAGGCGTAGTGTCGGCGTCCGTGAGCATCCTCGGCAACCGGGTCCTGCGGCGCGAAGACCCCAAGTTTTTGACCACTGGTGGCGCGTACGGCGATGACCTGAGCCTCGACGGGGCGCTTTGGGTCAGCTTCGTGCGCTCCACGATCGCCCACGCGCGCATCACCGGCGTGGACGCCGCCGCTGCCGAGGCAATGCCGGGGGTGGTGGGGGTCTTCACCGCCGCCGACATCGATCTTCCGCCCATGCCCGCGGGGCTCCCCGGCATACCCCCGGAGATGTCACGCCCGCTCCTGGCCGATGGCACGGTCCGTTTTGTCGGGGAGCCGGTCGCTGCGATCGTCAGCGAGGATCGCCACAACGGCGAGGACGTAGCCGAAGCGGTGCAGATCGACTACGAGCCGCTCGAGGCCGTGGTCGATCCGGAGGAGTCGCTCAAGGGCGAGGTGCTGCTGTTCCCTGAGGTGGGCCACAACCTCGGCGCAAACTTCGAGCAGCCCTTCGACGCCGCCTTCTTCGACGGCTGCGAGGTTGTCGTCCGCCAAAGGGTGCTCAATCAGCGGGTTGCCCCCTGCCCGTTGGAGGTCCGCACCGGCGCCGCCGCTTGGGGCGAGGACGGCCGGCTCACGCAGTGGGCTTCGGGCCAGCACCCCCACGGGGCCCGCGACCAGATCTGCGGGCTGTACGGGCTCGACGCCGAGGAGGTGAGGGTCATAACCCCTGACGTGGGAGGGGGCTTTGGCGCCAAGATCTCGCTCTACCCCGAGGATCTGCTGCTGGCCTGGCTGTCGAAGCGCTTGGACCGACCGGTCCGCTGGACCGAGACGCGCACCGAGAGCATGATGGCCATGGGCCACGGCCGGGCGCAGATCCAGGACCTAGCGATCGGGGGGACGCGCGACGGCAAGGTGCTGGCCTACCACCTGGAAGTCCTGCAGGACGCCGGCGCTTACCCCGCCGTGGGGGCGTTCCTGCCATTCCTCACCCAGGTGATGGCGTCTGGCACGTATGACATCGCAAAGGTCGAGTTCTCCGCGAAGGCTGCGTTGACCAACACCACCTCGACGGTCGCATACCGGAGCGCCGGCCGGCCGGAGGCCACCGCTGCGATCGAGCGCGCAATGGACCTCTTCGCCGCCGAGATCGGCATGGACCCCGCCGAGGTACGACGGCTCAATCTGATCGCCAAGGACCGCTTCCCGTTCACCACACCTACCGGTACTACCTATGACGTGGGCGACTACGCCCGCGCGCTGGACCTGGTCCTCGAAGCGAGCGCCTACTCCTCCCTTCGCGCCGAGCAGGCTCGCCGCCGCGCCGCCGGGGACCCGATGGCGCTCGGCATTGGCGTGTCGACCTACGTCGAGATCACCAACGGCGCCGGCGCAACCGGCGAGTTCGCTTCGGTCGAGATACTCCCCGGCGGAAAGGCGAGGGTGCTCACAGGGTCTTCCCCCCACGGTCAAGGGCACCTGACCGCCTGGGCGATGCTGGCCGCGGAGCAGCTCGGCATGCCGATCGAGGACGTCGAAGTCGTCGCCAACGACACCGACGCGGTCGCCAAGGGCGGCGGCACCTTTGGATCCCGCTCCCTGCAGTCGGGGGGCGTCGCGGTGCACGAAGCGGCGATCGAGGTCGTCGAGGAGGCGAAGCGGTTGGCCGCCGAGCTGCTCGAAGCCAACCCCGACGACGTGGTCCTCGACAAGATGGAGGGTCGCTTCCACGTGGCCGGTACCCCCTCGGTCGCCCGTTCCTGGGCCGAGCTCGCCGACTCCGCTGTCGAGCGCGGGGGCCTCAAGGTGGAGCACGACTCGTCGCCTGCGGGGCCTACTTTCCCCTTCGGCGCGCACGTGGCGGTGGTGGAGGTCGACACCGAGACCGGGCAGGTGCGGCTCGAGCGCCTTGTAGCCGTCGACGACGCGGGCACCATCGTCAACCCGCTCCTGGCCGAGGGCCAACGCCACGGCGGGCTCGCCCAGGGCGCAGCGCAGGCGCTGCTCGAGGAGGTCCGATACGACGAGGACGGCAACCCGGTCACGTCGAACCTGGCGGACTACGCAATGATCAGCGCCGCCGAGCTCCCGAGCTTCGAGCTGGTCGCGATGGAGACCCCCACCCCGATCAACCCCCTCGGCGCCAAGGGGATAGGCGAGTCCGGGACCATAGGCAGCACCCCGGCGGTGCAGAGCGCGGTGGTGGACGCTCTCGCCCATCTCGGGGTCCGTCACGTCGACATGCCCGCCACCCCCGAGCGGGTCTGGAACGCCATCAAACAAGCAGGCTCGCCCAACCAGCCAGCGAGGCCCAACCAGCCAGCGAGGCCCAACCAGCCAGCAAGGAAGGACCGATGAAGGTATCTATACGCGTCAATGGCGACTTGTCCGAACACGACGTGGAGCCGCGGACGCTGCTCGTGCACTACATCCGCGAAGACGTCGGCCTCACCGGCACCAACATCGGCTGTGACACCTCCTCCTGCGGCGCTTGCACGGTCCTACTCGACGGCGAGTCGGTGAAGTCCTGCACGGTCCTGGCGGTCCAAGCCGACGGAGCAGAGATCACCACCATCGAGGGTCTGGCCCAAGGCGACACCCTCCACCCGATGCAGGAGGCGTTCCGGGAGCACCACGGCCTGCAGTGCGGCTACTGCACCCCCGGCATGGTCATGGCCGCCGTCTCGCTGCTCGCCGAGCACCCCGACCCGAGCGAAGCTGAGGTGCGCGAGGGCCTTGAAGGCAACCTGTGCCGCTGCACGGGCTACCACAACATCGTCAAAGCGGTGCTGGCTGCAGCGAAGGCGCCGGTGGGCGCCGGCGGGGGGACGGGAGCGTGATCCCGGCCGCGTTCGACTACCAGAGGGCCACCAGCGTCGGCGAGGCCGTGAGGCTGCTCGCGGACGGCGGTGAGGACGCCAAGCTCCTCGCCGGCGGCCACTCGCTACTTCCGCTCATGAAGCTCCGCCTGGCGTCGCCCAGCCTGATCATCGACATCGGACGCCTGGAAGAGCTCTCCTATGTTCGTGACGCCGGCGGCGAGATCGCCATCGGGGCCCTGACCCGCCACCGCGACATCGAGACCAGCGCCTTGCTGGCCGAACACGTGCCGATCCTGCCGAAGGCCACCAGCACGGTGGGCGATCCCCAGGTTCGCCATCGCGGCACCATCGGGGGCTCGGTGGCCCACGGCGACGCGGCGTCGGACCTGCCCGCGGTCTGCGTCGCACTCGGCGCCACCTTCACCGTCTCGGGGCCTGGAGGCGACAGGCGGATCCCCGCGACGGAGTTCTTTCACGGTTTCCTCGAGACGGCCCTGGCGGCAGACGAGATCCTGACGGAGATCACGGTGCCGAAGACCGACGGCGCGGGGTGGTCGTTCCAGAAGTTCACCCGCCGTGCCCAGGACTGGGCGATCGTCGGCGTCGCGGCGGTCACCGGGGATTCCCCCGGCGTAGCGCTGGTCAACGTCGGCTCCACCCCGTTGCGGGCCACAGCCGTGGAGCAGGCTCTCGCTGGGGGCGCCTCGGCCGCTGAAGCGGCTGCGCACGCCACCGACGGCGTCGAGCCCACCGGGGACCTCAACGCGAGCCCGGAGTTCCGCCGCCACCTAGCTTCGGTGCTGGTCCGCCGGGCCCTCGAGGAGGCCGGCGTCTCCTAGCCCTGCGGGGCGAACGCCATCACCCGCCTGTTGCGTACGCGCGCAGGGCCGGCTCGGATCGCACGCCCAGGGTGCCGGCGAAGCCCTTGGTGACGGCGTCGGCGTAGAGAGCCGCGTTGCCGGCCAGCACCTCGGCGCCGCCGAGACCCGGAGCGAAGAGCTGGGCGCACACCGACGCCGGCACCCGACCAGGGACCGCCGGGCCGGGGTGGCCCAGGGCGTCGACGACGAGGGCCCATGCAACGGAGTCGTCGAGGAGCCCCGCGTGGTTGACCACTCGCTTGCAGAACTGCTGGATGGCGGCGTTGCTTACATTCGGACCCGACAGCGCAACGGTCGACGCCGGCTCGACCAGCTCGTCGGTGAGGCTGTAGATGTTGGTGATCGCCACGCCCGAGGGATCCTCTACGGCGTCGAGCGCCCGAAGAAAACGAGAGCCCGATGCCATCTGCCACACCGCCGGCCAGCAGTTCCCTGAGGCGGCGCAGAGGTCGGCGGTGACGATGCCGTGGTTGGGGCTGGCCAGCATGAGCAGGTCGGCCACGTGGCTGCGCGCGCTCGGCCACCAGCGGATCGCCCAGCGCGCCTCCATCCCTCCTTGGCTGTGGGTGACCACTGCGACATCCTTGGCGCTGCGCTGGCGCATCGAGTCGATGGCGTACGCGACCTACTCGGCTGACACCTGTATATCGCCCATCGCCCCCCCGGGGAGATTGACCTCGCAGGTGTCGTAGCCGGCGGCGGGCAGCAACTTGGCGTAGTTCCATCCCCAACTCTCGTCCGCTGTCAAGCCGGTGCCGTGCACGAGGAGCACCGGCTCCCTGTTCGGGTGGATGAAGCGCGACGGGCACACCAACGCCGCCGCGAGGGCTGGTGTCGGGACGTCGTAGGCGGGGTCGGCTCCGGCGAGGAGGACCGAGGCGCGCGGTGTGCGATGGCCTGGAGCCGACGCCACGGCGCCCACCGGTGCCGCCGTGGCAGCGATCAGTGCAACAAGCGCCGCAGCGCACGCCCAGAAGGCCCGTGGTCTCACGCCGATCGCTTCGCCAGTGCACCCCGCTGTTCCTGCCGCCACGCTCCTGTCGGTGCCACCTCGGCCAGAATGCTCTGCGTGCCGGGACACCACATCGCGGTAGCCGGCTGCCGGCGCCACCCTGGCGCCGCCGCGACCGACCTGCACGCCGATCCCGATGCTGCGCCGCTTCAACGCGCCTTGCAAGACCTCGGTGCAGAGACAGCGCTGCTGTCGTGGGACGACCCGGCGGCGGACTGGGGATCGTTCGCCCAGGTCGTCATCAGCAGCACCTGGGACAGCGTGGACCACCCCGACGAGTATCTGGCGTGGGCGCGTTGGGTGTCCACGGTGTCGAAGTTGGTGAACCCTCTGGTCGTCATCGAATGGAACCTCGACAAGGTCCACCACCGGGAGCTCGCAGCCGCCGCCCTTCCCCTAATCCCGACCGAGTGGATCCCGCCGGGCGTGGGGTGGAAGCCGCCCGAGTGGGGCGAGTTCGTGGTCAAACCGTCGGTGTCGGCGGGAGGTCGGAGCACCGCCCGCTATACATCGGGCGACGCTGTGGCATCCGCCCACGTGGCCGAACTGCACGCCGCCGGCCAGACGGTGATGGGCCAGGAGTACGTGCGCAGCGTCGATGGTGAGGGCGAGACGGACCTGACCTTCATCGCCGGCCAGTTCAGCCACGCAGTCGGCAAGAAGCCGCTGCTCCGGCCAGGCGAGGCGGCCGGCGAGCGGCCGTGGGAAAAGATGGCATGGACCGGCTTGCTGGAGCCCACCGGCGAACAGCGCCGGGTCGCCGCTGAGGCCATGCACGCGGTATCCGCGCGGCTAGGCCTAACGCCACCCTATGGGCGTGTCGACTTGGTGACCGGGTCGAGCGGCGGATCGCTCGTGCTCGAAGTCGAGCTCATCGATCCCTACCTCGGGCTCGACCTGCAACCCGTCGCCGCGCACCATCTGGCGCGGGCACTGTCATAGAGGATCCCGACCAAGTCGATCGACTCGCCGGGCTTTGTGCCGGCGGGCAATCATGAAAACGTGGTGACCGTTCCGCCGCCTCCGCCGCGACGCGCCCGCTCCGCGTTGACCCGGGAGCACGCCCGCCCGGCGGTGCTGCGGGAGTGGCCGCACGCGTGGAGGCTGGCGGTGGCGACTGTGTGTATCGGGGCGTTCATGGGCCAGTTGGACGCGAGCGCGGTCACGCTCACCTATCGGCCGGTCCAGGCGGAGTTTCACGCCTCACTGGCCGGCGTGCAATGGACATCGCTGGCCTATCTGCTGGTCCTCGTCACCATGCTCGTCCCCGCCGGGCGGCTCTCGGATCGTCACGGCCGGAAGCTAATGTACCTCTACGGCTTCGTGG
>JBPCRR010000033.1:0-2575 GCA_050996645.1 Acidimicrobiales bacterium
GGGATCGATGACCCCAGCCCGGCCTCGTGCTCCACTAGGACCTGGTGGCCGGCGCGCACCAGCTCGTGCACCCCCGCCGGGGTGCAGGCCACGCGGTACTCGTGGTTCTTGACCTCTCGGGGCACACCGATCTTCAAGTGACTCTCCCCCTGCGACGAAGCGACGGACTGCTAGGAGCCGGTGGGAGGCGGCGGGGGCTCGGCGGCAGGTGCCGTTTCCGCCAGGGCCTCGGGAGCGGTCGCAGCAGTCGGGGCCTCGGGAGCGGCCGCAGCAGCCGGGGCGTCGGGAGCCGCGGCAGCTGGGGCCTCGGGAGCGGTCGCGGCCGCCGGTGCGTCCGGTGCGGTCGCGGCAGCCGGCGGGTCGCCGGGCTTCGCGCCCACCACTCCCCCGGTCTGCTCGAGGTACTCGGCCCACGCCGCTTGCGCCTCTGACTCCGGCTCGAAGTCAGTGAACGCCGGCCCCACATAGTTGCCCTCGTCGTCATAGGTGTGCTCACCGAAAGCGTCGCGGTACTCCGCCGCGACCTCGCCGCCCTCCGCTGCCTGCTTGATCGACAACGAGATCCGCCGCCGCTGCAGGTCGATGTCGATGATCTTGACCCACAGCTCCTCGCCGGGGGTCACCACCTGTTCGGGCAGATCCACGTGGTGCGACGCCATCTCCGAGATGTGAACGAGGCCTTCGATCCCCTCGCCGACCTGGACGAACGAGCCGAAGGGCACCAGCTTGGTCACCCGCCCGTAGACCAGCTCGCCCACCCGGTGGGCGTTGGCGAACTCCTGCCAGGGGTCGGTCTGGGTCGCCTTGAGCGACAGGCTTATCCGCTCGCGGCTCAGGTCGACGTCGAGCACACGCACCTCGACCTCGTCGCCCACGGCGACCACAGAGGAGGGATGGTCGACGTGCTTCCAGGACAGTTCGGACACGTGGATCAAGCCGTCCATGCCGCCGAGGTCCACGAACGCCCCGAAGTTGACGACCGAGGAGACCACCCCGTGGCGGACCTCGCCGGGCTTGAGGTTGGTCAAGAACTCGTCCCGCTGCTCCTTCTGGGTCTCTTCCAACCAGGCCCGTCGCGACAGCACGACGTTGTTGCGGTTCTTGTCGAGCTCGATGATCTTCGCCTCGAGGGTCTTGCCCACGTACGGAAGCAGGTCCCGGACCCGGCGCAGCTCGACCAGAGAAGCCGGCAGGAACCCGCGAAGCCCGATGTCGAGGATGAGGCCGCCCTTGACCACCTCGATGACCAGGCCCGACACCATCCCTTCCTGCTCCTTGATGTGCTCGATGTTGCCCCAAGCCCTCTCGTACTGGGCCCGCTTCTTGGACAGGACGAGGCGGCCTTCCTTGTCCTCCTTCTGCAGGACGAGGGCGTCGATGCGCTCGCCGAGACTGACGATCTCGTGGGGGTCGACGTCGTGGCGGATGGACAGCTCGCGCGCCGGGATGACCCCCTCGGACTTGAAGCCGATGTCGAGGAGCACCTCGTCCTTGTCGACCTTGACGACGGTGCCCGAGACGATGTCGCCGTCGTCGAACTCGACGATGGTCCCCGCGATTGCGTCCTCGAGAGACATGGTCCCGAGGTCATCCGCGGTCACCTGGCGGGGGGTGTACTCGCCGGACTCGTCGAAGGTCCCCATCTCTGGGCCGCTGAGGGTTGGATCGCTCTGATCGGGGGGCGCAACTGTCGTTGTAGCGTCGGACATCTACTCGTAGCCTTCTTTCCGGACAGGGCTCCCGCTCAGCGAGTCGGCCACGGGAGATGGGGGCGCAGGGCGCGCCCAGCGGGAATCCTACACCGGGGGGCGCGCAGATCCATTAGGCGCCGGCTGAGCCACCACCAGCCACTCGGGGTGGTCGAGGTCAGGCCGCCGGCGTGTGTAGGCGCCCGGTCCCACAGACCACAGCTCACCCACGGCCAAGCCGGCGGCGCCGGCCATCAGCCGCAGCTCTCGGGGGGTGAAGCACGTCGTCCAAAGGTCGAAGGACGCGGCATCGCCGTCTGGCGAGCGCACCTCCGCCACCTCGTGGTTGACGCCGTTGACGGCGTCGAAGTCGTCGCCGTCCTCGAGGTGGCGCAGGGCGAAGTAGGCGGAGAAGGCGCTGAGAACCACCCGGCCGCCTTCTTTCACCACCCGGCCCATCTCGGCGAGCGCCAGTGCGTCGTCCCCTCGCAGCAACCCGAAGCCGCCCTGGCACAGCGAGATCACGCAGTCGAACGAGGAGGTCGGGAAAGGAAGCCGCCGCGCGTCGGCGCGCACCCAACAGCCATCGCCCGCCGCGGCGAGGAACGCATGGGAGATGTCGACGCCCACGACTTCAACGCCGTTGTCGCGCAGCGCGCGGGCATGTCGGCCGGGGCCGCAGCCCACGTCGAGCAGCCTCTCGCCGGGGCGCAACCCGAGGATGTCGGTGAGAAACGTAACCTCCTGCGCGGTCCCCTTCGTGAACGAGTACCGCAGGTAAGCGGCCCCCGCGTGGCTCGCGAGCGCCTCGAACTCCCGGCCGCTCGGCTGTTCAGGTGCTGGCAGCCGCTCGGTCCTTGGCGACCTCGTCGTACGCGGTGTAGTCC
>JBPCRR010000034.1:0-4927 GCA_050996645.1 Acidimicrobiales bacterium
GGGGGGGGTGGTGGGGGTTGGGTGGTTTTTTGTGTTGTGCCTTCTGGGGTGTGTCGCCGCCTCTGCCGCGCCGGTCGACGGCCCCCGGCGCGGCCCCTGCCGCCGCCGAACGGCGGCCCTCCTCGGCCGGGCCCTCCCGGACCTCCCGGCCCACCTGGGCCGCGGTATCCCGCGCCGGGGCCCGGAGGCGTGGAACGAAAACCGCTCGTGGTCCCGGAGCTGCTGCCGGTTCTCGGACCGGAGAAGCCAGGAGGCCGGCCCGAGCCCGCCCCGCCCGGACGGCCTATGCCAGGCGACGGGCGGCCGACGGCCGGCGGGGGACCTGCTCCCTGGGCCCGCCCCGGCGGAGGCGGGATCGGCTTGCCGGACGATGACATCGGAGGGCGGCGAACACCCGGGGGCGGCGGGATCGGCTTTCCCGAGGCCGACAGAGGGGAGCTGGCCGGCGACGTCGCCGCGGCTGGACGGGGCGGCTGCGGGGGGAAACGCCGGGGCGTGGCGGGGGAGGATCCTGCCTCGGGGGCGCGATGGGAGGTGTCAACTGCGGGCGTCGCTGGAGAAGAAGGCACCGCCGAAGCGGCGGGGCTCTCCACGATGGGCTCGCGCGGCGCGCCAAGGGGAGCCGCGCCGGGTCGGCCCTCGGAGCCTGGGCCCTCAGGGCTCGGCGATGGCGGTACCTCCCGGGTGGCGGGCGCTGAGGGCCGGCGAGGGCTCGACGGGGTCCCTGCTTTTTCGCCGGTGCCTGCCGGCGGCGCTGGGACGCGGGACACACCAGTACCCGCCGCGGCGGGCGTCGTGGCGGTAGGTGCCGGCGTCGTGTCGGTACGTGCCGGCGTCGTGGCCGTGGGTGCCGGCGTCGCCCGCCGAAGCGGTGCCTTCGAGACGGGTGTGGTCGAGGCCGGTGGGGCGGAGGACCTGCGAGCAGCGCCTTTGGCGATGTCGACCACGTCCGCTTCGGCGGAAACCTGGTCAGCCGGTCGCGGGCTGGATGCGGCCGCGACCGCATCCTCCGGGCGCGCCGAGGCATCGGCAGATGCTGTGTCGTTGAGGGACCCTGCGGCCTTCTTGGACCCCGCGCCCTTCGCGGTGGGGGCCTCCTCGGCCGGCTGCGCCTCACGGCGGAGGCCTTCCCGGTCTGCCTTGCGCCGCGCGCGGTCAGCCTGCTGGTCCTCGATGCTCGAGGAGTGGCTCTTGACGCCGATCCCGAGCCCGACACATAGGTCAAGCGCTTCTTTGTTGGTGAGCCCGAGCTCTCTTGCGAGCTCGTAGACCCGAATCTTCTTGGCCAACTTGCTGCGTCAATCCCTTCCGGTTGGTGCCGCACGGTCGGCAGCACCGTTGTCCATCCTCGCACGTTCGGCGAGCTCGCTTCGAAGAAACCCGGCGGCGGGCGCCGTTCCCGGATTGCGGTACGCCTTTGCCGTCACCCGGACGCGCCCTGGTCTTCATCGGGCGCTGCCGGCCCAGGAGCAACCTCGGCTTTGGGCTGCGCCGGCGTCTCGGCTGGAGGCGTCTCGGCTGGAGGCGTCGTCGATGCCTCCTCGCCCGCGGGCTCGCTCTCAGCGGTCTCCACCCACTGTTCGGCCGACACCGCCTCCCCACCCTCGGCCGGTTGCCAGATCATCTCGCCCGCTTCGTTCTCGACCCACTCGCCCTCGGCCCATTCTTGATTCGCATAGGCCTCCTCCTCGGCGATCTGGGTCTCGCTCTTGATGTCGATCCGCCAACCGGTGAGCCGGGCCGCCAGGCGCGCGTTCTGTCCCTCTTTGCCTATGGCCAGCGACAGCTGGAAGTCATGAACCACCACCGTCGCGGTCCCTGTCAGCTCGTCCAGGTGGACCTCCTTGACCTTTGCGGGCTGCAGGGCGCGCATCACGAACTCCCTGGGCTCGTCGGAGAAGGGGACGATGTCGACCTTCTCCCCGCGAAGCTCGTTGGTGACCATCCGTACCCGGGCGCCGCGCGCGCCGACGCAGGCTCCGACCGGGTCCACGTTGGAGTCATTGGACCAGACCGCGATCTTAGTGCGATGACCTGGCTCGCGCGCCGCCGCTTTGATCTCGACGATGCCGCTGGAGATCTCAGGAACCTCCAGCTCGAAGAGCCGCTTGATAAGGCCCGGATGGGTCCGACTCACGACGATCTGGGGTCCCTTTGTCGTCTTGCGGACCTCCACGATGTAGGCCTTCATGCGCGCACCGTGCTCGTAGGGCTCGTACGGCACCTTCTCGGCTTGGGGGAGCAGGGCCTCGACCTTGCCGAGGTCGAGGAGGGTGTAGCGATTGTCGCTTTGCTGGATGATCCCGGTCACGATGTCGCCCTCGCGGCCCGCGTACTCTTCGTACTTGAGGTCGCGCTCCGCCTCTCGGATGCGCTGCAGGATCACCTGCTTGGCCGTCTGGGCGGCGATGCGACCGAAGTCCTTCGGGGTGTCGTCCCACTCGCGCACGACGTTGCCGTCCTCGTCGAGCTCCTGGCCGTACACGCGGATCTCCCCGGTGTCGGGGTCGACGGTGACAACCGCCTCCTCGGCGGAGTCCGGCATCCGCTTGTAGGCGGCGACCAACGCGTTGGCCAGCGCGTCGAGCAGCACGTCGACACTGATGCCCTTGTCCTTGGCGATCTGTTGCAGGGCGTCTAGGAACGCAAACTGATCTTTCATGCGCTGTCCTTACATTCGTTCTCGGGCATTCGTGCTCGGGCGCGGTCGGGGTGCTGGCCGCGATGGCGAGGTTTCGGGGCGGGTTCCCACTCCAGGACGGTGCGGGCCTTGTCGACCTGGTCGAAGGAGATTGCGAGACGGCGCTCGCCGCGCCCTTGTTCGGCGGCGCCTTCGCCGCCGGCGGCGCCCTCGGTCGCCAGCACGATCCCGGTCTCGTTGACCTCCAGCAGACGCCCCCGCCACCGTCGCGCCCCCGCAACGGCCGCCTTGGTCTTCACCGAGATGGCGCTGCCGACATAGCGCGTGTAATGCGCCGGTGTCTTCAACGAGCGCTCGAGGCCTGGGCTGGACACCTCAAGCTGGTAGGGGCCCTTCGGCGCCAGGTCGGGGCGGCTGTCGAGTAGGGGTGAGATGACAGCGTTGGCGGCGGTCAGAGCGTCGAGGTCGACGCCTCCGTCACGGTCGACCATGAGACGGACGGCTGACGCTGCGACTTCGACGTCCCACAGCTCGAGCCCGGCATCGGCCAACAGGGGCTGGGCCAACTCAGCGATGCGCTCGGTCGCAGTCATGGCACCTCCCTGTCGTCTCGTCGTGTCGTCTCACACCGACCGTCGTCCTCGTCGGCCGCAAACAAAAGCGTGGGCACTCCCCGCTCAAGCGGGTTCGGCCCACGCCAGCAACTGCACAGCTAGCAATCACCCATCTGAGGGCGACCGCTCAGTATACCCCGCACCGCCGAGGAAGGGCCTCGCTCCGGCGGCTCCCGGCGCGGACGCGAAGTCAGCCCCGGCGGGGACGCGAACTCAGTACGCGCGCGCGACGACGGCTTCGAGGTCCGGCTCCTCGTCGGAAGCCGCCAACGAGCCGTCCGGGCGCCTGAGGCAGCGCACCGTAACCCCCGACGTGGCCAGCTCCGCCTCGCCCGCGGTGCCCACAGCTGCCCACGGCAAGGTGGCAAAGCCGCTCGAGGCAGCCAGCGCCGCGTCACCCAGGGTGGACACCGCCGCTGTGCCGGCGGCGAGCGCTGCCGCCGCCTGGTCGGCGAGCGAGCGTTGCGCGTCCAGGAGACCACCAACCACCGCGGCCGACGCCGAGCCCACCTCGACGGTGTCCTTGGTGCCGAGGTCGCGCCGCACGAGCGTCACCTTGCCCTCGGCGAGGTCCCGCGGGCCGACCTCCACCCGCAGCGGTACCCCCTTGAGCTCCCAGTCCACCGATCGCCGCCCGAAGGACACGTCGACGCGGTCGTCCAGGCGCACCCGGTGCCCACCTGCGCGCAGCTCCCCCACCAAGGCCTCCGCGGCGACCCGGCAGCCCTCGGAGTCCTTGACCAGCAGCACCACGACCTGCACCGGCGCCAGCCGGGGCGGCAGACGCAGCCCGTTGTCGTCGCCGTGCGCCATGATCAGCGCCCCGATCAGCCGGGTCGAGACACCCCACGAGGTCTGCCACACGTGCTCTTGGCTCCCGGACTCGGTCGAGAACATGGTCCCGAACGCCCTCGCGAAGTTCTGTCCCAGCTCGTGACTCGTTCCCATCTGCAACGCCTTGCCGTCGCCCATCATCGCCTCGCAGGTCCAACTGCGGATGGCACCGGCGAAGCGCTCCTTGGCGGTCTTCTGGCCGGTGAGCACTGGCACGGCGAGCACGTCGGTCATGGTCTGTTGGTACACGTCTGTGAGGATCCGCAACGCGTACGCGCGGGCGTCGGCTTCGCTCGCGTGCGCGGTGTGGCCCTCCTGCCAGAGAAACTCGGTCGTGCGCAGGAACAGCCGAGGGCGCAGCTCCCAGCGCACCACGTTGGCCCACTGGTTGATAAGCAAAGGCAGGTCCCGGTAGCTCTGGACCCACTTGGCGAAGAAGCTGTTGATGATCGTCTCGCTGGTCGGGCGAACTACCACCGGCTCCTCGAGCTGCTTGCCGCCGCCGTGGGTCACCACGGCCAGCTCCGGGCTGAACCCCTCGACGTGCTCGGCTTCTTTGTTGATATAGGACTCGGGGATGAACAGCGGGAAGTAGGCGTTCTCGGCGCCGGTGGCCTTGATCCGGGCGTCGAGCTCCGCCTGTATGCGTTCCCAGATCGCGTAACCCCAAGGCCGGATGACCATCGTGCCGCGCACTGGCCCGTTGTCGGCCAGCTCGGCGCGGGCGATCACGTCTTGGTACCACCGCGGGAAGTCGGTGCCGCGGGGGGTCAAGGGGGAGGCCATGGCCGCCTAGAAGGTAGTGCTGGAGAAGGGGAGGTAGCGGCCAGCCATCAAC
>JBPCRR010000079.1:0-14637 GCA_050996645.1 Acidimicrobiales bacterium
GCCCGCGTCTCATTTCGAGGTAGTAGTTGTCGACGATGGTTCAGCCGACGAGCCCCCCGCGTTCCTGAGGTCGTGGGTTGTCGAAGCGTCGTCTGAACTGCGCCCGATCCGGATCGATCGCAACGGCGGGCCGGGGGCGGCCCGCAACGTGGGTTGGCGCGCCGCGCTGGCGCCGATCGTGGCTTCACGGATGACGACTGCGTCCCTGAGCCCGGGTGGTTGCAGACCGGTCTGTTGAAGATGGTCTCCAAACCTGGGCTCGGTGTCCTCCAAGGCCAGAGTCGTGAGCCGGCGGGTATGGAACAAGCGAAGCTCGCGGATTGGAGCCACTTCCAGCGGATCACGGCGCCCACGCCATGGTTCGAGACCTGCAACGTCTTCTGTCGAGTGCCAGGCCCTCGAGGAAGCGGGCGGCTTCGGTGAGGAGATGACTTCCTGCGGTGGCTGGTTCGCGGAGGACACGATCGCGGGGTGGGCTGTGGTCGACGCCGGATGGGCCCGAGGCTTTGTCGACGAGGCGGTCGTCATACACGACACCGAGACCCGCCCCGTCGGCTGGTACGTCCGCAAGGGCCTGCTCGAAGGGCGGTTCGTCGCCCTTGTGGCGAGCTGCCCAAGTTTCGTGAGGAGGCATTCTGGCGCCCCTGGGCAACCCCGGCGCGAAGAACCGGCCCTGCGCTTGGCGATTGCTGGCCTCTTGGCCTGGCATGCTCAAGACAGGCGGCCCCGCATGCGAAGTGGCAGCGCCTGCATGTGGGCGCGGATGCTCTCCTTGGCCCATCTTCGACGCGGACCGATCACTAGCCACGAGATGCTCCCAAACACGCCGAGCAACCAGGCCAAGCCGGCGATCCACCGCCCGCGGTGCTTCTGTAGGTAGATGTAGTGGCTGCGGACCGAGGCGGGCCGGATTTCGATCGGCCGATGATCCCGACTGCTCGCATCCCCGTCGTGCGTTGCAGTCACGCCAGCAACATGGCGGACGGTCCAGCCCCCTTGGCGCATACGATCACACAAATCGGTCTCCTCCCGGTAGAGGAAGAACCGCTCATCGAAGCCGCCGATACGTGCGAAAGCTTGGGCGTCAATCGCTATCAAAGCCCCGAGAACGTGGACTGTTTCGTGGTCAGACGCATGCTGGGCGGCGCTCCGCAACGTGGGGTTCCAACTGGGCCGCAGCCGAGAATTGAGCCCTCCGAACAGCGAGCTGAAGTTCCAGAGTGTCGTCAACAATCCAGGGTCCCTATAATGTGACGAAGGCAGGAACGCTCCCGTTCCGTCAACGAAGCTCGGAGCCGCCACCCCCACCCCGGGCTGGGCCGCGACAGCTGCCAGCTTGCGTAAGTCGGCCGCAGTAATCTGGACGTCGGGGTTGGCGACGACCAAGACCTCGCCGGTGCACTCGCGTGCGCCCGCATTCGCCCCAGCCCCGTAGCCGCAGTTTCGAGGCAATCGCAGCACGCGGACCCCAGGGTGCCTCTCTGCCACATCGTCGATGCGTCCTTCGGTTGATGCGTTGTCAACGACGACGACCTCATCTGCGCCCCCCTCACTGCCGTCTAACAGACGCGACGCAAGGGTGGCCGTGTTGTAGTTGACGACGACTAGCGAGACCCGCGGTCCGGCCGGCGTGGCTTCTGTCATAGGGGTCGGCTTTCGTCAGCGACCAACAGCACCACTCGCAGGAGACAGTGATCGTCCGAGACCACGATCCCACCTGGGTAAGCAAAATCCTGGGGCCACCGTTAGATCACAATTATTCGCTCCCGGAAGGAACCATAGAGGATCCCAGCCGCTCGGGCGCTATCGACGGCCACAGTCCTGGCGCAACGACGCCAGAAGTGCGGAACACGGACGGGTGGGCGTCCCCACCACACATAGGGAATGGCCAGCAGAGTTGCTGGCCGCCACCGTAGTGACAGCAGCAGGCCGGCCGCCGCGGCCGCGTACGCCGCATCGATGCGCCGAGGCGCCCATGGCCGCCAGAACGCCTCCTCGCGAAAGCCGGGATGGCGACGGGCCACCGCTACCTCGATGTAAAGCATGAGACTCTTGTTTATCCACCAGCGCAAGCTGCGCTCGCCAACATCATGGATCACCACGGCCGTGTCGACCACCCCCCGGGACCAGCCCGCGTCAATGGCCCGCCAACCCGCGTAGGTGTCTTCGCAGTACCAACCGCCCCACCAGTTGTGATCCTCTCCGAATCCGCCCCCGGCGGCCAGGGCTTGGCGGCGATAAAAGATGTTGCAGGTCTCGAAGTGGGGGTCGGCCTGCAAGGGGTTCAGCGAGTAGGTCCAACGGTCGCTCTTGACAGCGTCCATGTCCGCCGGCATGGTCCGCCCTTGGACGAATCCCAGCTCGGGATCGGCGTCCAACGCGTCCAACCCGGCCGCCAGCCAACCCGGGTCGGGCACGCAATCGTCATCCGTGAAAGCCACAACCGGCGCCTCCGCCGCGTTCCAACCGATATTGCGAGCCGGTCCGGGACCACGGTTGGCATGGGTTGTTAGGGGGCGCAGTCTGAAGGGAACCTCCGAAACCAGGCCCGCCAGGACATCGCCGGTGTTGTCACCCGAACAGTCGTCGACCACGATGACCTCAAAGTCATCGGCCGGTAGCGTCTGAGCGGCGAGGGCGTTCATCAGCCGAATGCAGCGGTCGGGACGCCGGAACGTGGCGACGACGACTGAGATGACTGGCCTGGCAGTCCGCGCCTGCGATCCCGACGCCGCTGTCTCGTCGCCCAACGCCGCGCCGGTTTCCTGCTTCACGAAGCCCCCTCGTAGAGCCCCTCCAAGAGCGGTGCGATGTGCTCGTCCCAGTCGAACTGGCGTGCGAACTCTCGGCATCGCTCAGCCGTTTCCAGCTTCTGCGCCAACGCTACGCCCTCACATAGAGCGCTTGCCAGCGAGACGGGGTCGCGCGGTTTGGCGATCGCCCCCGTTTCGGGCGTGACGAGTTCTGGTGGTGCCGCGTCGTCGACCACAACTATGGGCGTGCCAGACGCCAGCGACTCGATCAGCACCAGCCCGAATGATTCCGAGACGGAGGGGAGCGCCGTCACCCAGGCGCGCCGGTATCGCTCCCCTTGCTGCTCCGGCGTGCCTATGGGCAAGACCTCCACCATGCTCCGGGCGGCGGCGGGCGCGGCGGCGAGAATCGGCCCCGGGTCTCCCGGGCCACTCAGCCACACTTTCAGGCGGGGCTCCTGGGCAGAGGCCAATACCGCCGCTTCCAGGAGCACCGAAACCCCCTTGCGTGGTTCGGCCAGAGCCCCGGAGAAGAGGATGGTCGGGTCTGTCGCGCGCTCCGTACCTACCGGAAACTGTGAGAGCCGCACCCCCCCGGGAATCAGTGAACCTTCGCGACCCCAGTCCCGGCGGAGCACGCTTAAGGCGTGCTGCGACATGCAGCCGTAGACGTCCACACTCTTCACGAGGCGCTTCCGAACTCGCCCATCCGATATGCCGTTCCAGTACCACCGATAGGGGATTCCCATCTCGTCGTACACTACTCGGTGGCCGCCGATGAATCGGGTACGGACCGCCGCGTAGGCATCACGGGCCATCATGCAGTGAACGACATCGAAGCGGCCGCGCGCCAGGTACGGGGCGACGCGATACCCGAACGACCGCTCGTGCTGGGAGGGATCGTCGAAGATCCGTCGCAGCCGGACAGTGCGAATCCCGTCTTGGTGATATTCGCCCGGATTGGACCCCGACGTCAGCACCGTCAATTCGTGTCCGCGCGCCGCCATAGCCCGAGACGTCTCGACCACGATGCGCTCCGCGCCCCGCCGAACTTCAGGCCACGAGTAGGGATGGGTGATTGCGATTCGCACGGCGAGGAACCGTACCCGACGACCCGCGCATCGAGAACGACTCCTCCCCCTAATCGTTCGCTGCTACGCTGCCGCCAGTGCCTGACGTCCAATCAGTGCGCTTGCTAGTGGGCGACCTGGCTCGTTGGCCTCTCCGCCGGCAGCGGTGGGTGTGGGTACTCCCGATCATGATGTATGAGGTGGCCAAGCGGGAGCAAACCCGGCTCCAGACCGGCATCGAACTCCTGGTCGCGGTGGCCCTCGTGATTTTGGTCGCCCGACGACCAGGCAAGGCTCTCGCTGTGTTCATCGTGGTGCTGCCCTTCAGCACCTTCATCTTGGCCGCCCTGCTGCGACTCGGCGCTCCTAGCGCAGCCATCCGTGGGCTCGGCTTTTGGAAGGAGGGCATCATCGCAGGAGTGGCAGTGGCCGGTCTGCGTCGCATGCTGCGGACCCGCACTCGTTTGGACCGGCTCGACAAGCTCATCGTCGCCTATCTCGTCCTTGGCACCCTCTACCTAGTGCTGCCGAAGCTTCTCGATGGCACCCTGGCTGGCGCATTCTTGTCGCTCCACGTCCGCGAGCTGGGATGGCGTAGCGACGTGATGTACCTCGGCGTCTTCTTGTTTTGCCGCTACCTTGGGCTGTCACGGCAGCAAGTGGAAGCACTCTTCCGCCGCCTTCTAGTTGTCGCTGTCCTGGTAGCCCTGATCGGGCTCTACGAGTACGCGGCGCCTGGCTCCTTTAATCATTTCGTGGTGCATACCATCCGGGTCCCGAGCTATGAGATCCGGGTCCTTCATGTCACGCTGAAGGACCCAACGACCGTCCTCACTTACTCCTCTACCGGGCATCATGTCCGGGTCGGATCGGTGCTGCTCAACTACCTCACTGTCGGGTTCTACTTCATCTTCGCCTTGGGTATCGCGATCGAGCTGTTGTCTCGAGGGCAGGCCCGGACCTGGGTCGCGATGAGCATCCCTATCCTCGGAACGGCCCTCCTCGTGGTGCAGAGTCGGGCCGCCATCCTCGGAGGGGCGGTAACCGTGCTCCTAGGCTTGCGGAGGCAGATCGGGCGATCCCTCGTGCAACGGGTTCGGCTGACTGTCATGCTGTCGCTGGGCCTGCTTGTCTTCATCCCGGTGATCGTGATTTCTGGACTGGGTCATCGCTTCGTTGGCTCGAGAGGCACCGACAACACGTTGCACAACAATTCTGTCCACCTCGGCATCAATATCATGGTCAAGTACCCGCTCGGCCTTGGTCTCGGGACCGGCGCGGGGGGTGGCCAAGTGGCTCAGACCGAGGCCGCCACCAGCAACAGCTCGGCGTCCATCCCCTCGGTGTTTATTCCAGAAGACCAGTGGCTCCAGATCGGCACGCAGATCGGAGTCATCGGCCTGATTATCTATGTCGCCGCCCTCGTGTTGATCGTCCGAAGGCTGTACCCGCGGACGCACGATCCAGGTATCGCCGACGGGAGCGTTTCTGCCGGAGGAGCTCGAACTGCGTTGATCGGGATCCTCGTCGGTGGACTCTTCCTCCAACCGTTCGTCGAGCCCGTCGTCTCATGGACCGTCTTCGCACTCTGCGGGCTGGCCGCGGCGGAGATGGATCGCCTTTCGAACGGAGCGGCTACCAGGGCAGAGCACGTCAGCACCCTGCCGGACTGGTCCGCGAGTACGGCACCGAACGGCTAGGCTGTGTCGACACTTCGACCGGTGCGGGGTCGCACGGGCGTGGTTTGAGAGGATATGGAACTCCGCAGACTCTGGCTTCTGATTCGGCATCGCAAGATCCTGGTTGCGCTGCTTGTCACCGCGGCGGTGGCCGCCGGCTATGCCGCGACCGCGAGAACCGCCCAATACCAGGCCGTATCGGTCCTTTTCGTTGGCGTTTCGGAGCAGAACCCCTATGGGGTGTTCTCTGCTGATCTGCAGACCGGCCAGCAGCAGCTGGCCACCACCTTTGCCACCATGATCCCGTCACTGAACGTCGCGGAATCCGCAGTCGAGGCCAGCGGAGCTCCTCGGAGCGCTGGGCAGGTGGTCTCCGAGATGAAGGCCGGGGTGGTTCCCGGCACCACGTTGATCCATGTCATCGTGACGGACCGAGATCCCGTCGTGGCGCAGACGCTGGCCAACGCCGTCGCCCAGGTGTTCGTCAACCAGCTCGCCAAGATCGATCCGGTGACTACGAACACCAGTGGCGGTGCCATTGCCCCCAAGGCGCCGGCGTCGATCAGCCAGCAAGCCTTTCTCCCTGCGGTGCCGATCTCTGATGGGCTGCGGCGCAATCTGATCCTGTCGGGTACCTTCGGTCTGGTCGCCGCCCTCGGACTGGTGCTGCTGCTGGACTACCTTGACGTGTCCGTTCGCACGCCGGACGAGCTCGAACGCCGGGTGGGCTTGCCCGTGCTCGGCATCATTCCCTTGTACCCGCAGTTGACCGATCGAGACTTCGTAGCGCCCCCGAAGGCGGCCGATCGCGAGACCGCGTTTGCGAGCAAGATCGATGGTTGAGCAGCCCATGGGACACGGAGAGGGCAACAACCACCGCGATTCACCTGGCATCGGGTTGCTTTCGGGACGCCTCTCGACCCGGAGACGGGCCGCCGCGGCCACACCAGCGTCAAGCAGACGACAAACAGCCTCTCGCTCGAATTCGTGGAGCAACCGAATATCGTTCGAGGAATCCTTTCGTATTCTTCGTTCGAATCTCGATGTGGCCTTGAGCGACATCGAGCGTCCGTTGGTGATCGTCACTAGCAGCAAGGCTGACGAGGGCAAGACGGTTATCTGCACAAAGCTGGCTGCTTCGTTCGCGCAGGCGGGCCAGCGCGTCGTGTTGGTCGATCTCGACTTGCGCCACTCGACCGCGCACCGGCTTCTCCGCACCCACAATGAGTTTGGAGTCTCCGACGTGCTCCTCGGTCGACGGACCCTTCCGGAGAGCATCCAGCGCCTCGAACTTCGCGACGGACGCGGACGGGGGCCGCGTTCGCTGTACTTCCTCGGCACGGGACCGGCGGTGCAGAACCCGACGGAGCTGCTCGGATCGAGTCGAACCGTTCGGCTGCTCGATGGGTTGCGGCAGCAAGCCGATCTCGTCCTGCTCGACACGCCGCCGGTCCTGCCGGTAGCCGACACCCTGGTGATTGGCCGGATGGCGTCAGGCGCCGTCTTGGTAGTGGAGACCCGGACGACCGCCTTTGGGGCGGTGGAGCAGTCGAAAGATCTGCTGATTCGTAACCAGACCCGACTGCTCGGCGTGGTGATGAACAAGTTCCAGTCCCGTGACGCGGACTCCGCCTACGGATACTACGGGTACGGGTACGGAACGCCTTTCGTCCAGGACGAAGACTCCCTGGACGACGACGACCTCAACCTCGACACCTTGGTCGCGCGCGAGTCTCCGTCGTCAAATGGTCATGGGTTCGACGCCTCCCATTGAGCTCACCGTCCGGTGAAGGCGGATCCACCCGTCATCGAGGCTCCCGCTCCTTCGAGCATCGAATTACGTTCTTCGATCCCTACCCGCACGTGTACGGCGGCGCTGAGCGGGTCATTCATCAGTTGGCGAAGGAGCTGGGGCGCCACGGGGCGACGGTGGAAGTACTAACCGCGGGTGCCGGGCCGTTCACCGAGCAGCTGGCGGCTACGGGAGTGCCCTGGTCGCTGGTCGCACTCCCCCGAGCATTGATGGTCTACGGCCATCAGACGACAGGTTTGCGTTCCGTGAAGGCCGCCTTAGCCCTGCCTTGGATGTGGGCCCGGTTGGTTCCTTGGTTGTGGAGGCGCGGTGGGCTGGTGCACGTCGCGGACCTGCGCGGGGTGCTCCTGCTGGGACCTCCGTCTCGAATGGCCCGGCTTCCTGTTGTGTGGCACGTCAACTTTCCCGATCGCAGCAGGCTGCTCAACCGGATTGGTGCCGCGTTCGCACAACGCATCATCGTCCCCTCGGCGTCGGCTCGTGACGCCCTGGTCGGGGTTCCCGCTCAGCGGGTCCGGGTGATACCCGGCTGCCTTACGCCGGAGGCGCTCGAAGTTCCGCCAGCAAGCGGCCGAACCCCTCTCCTGGTCACGGCGGCTCGGCTCGCCCCCGAAAAAGGGCTCGACGTCCTCATCGAAGCCTTGCCCCATGTCAGGGCGGCGGTACCCCAAGCCCAGCTACTTGTCCAGGGATCAGCCCAGGAGGGGCACGAGGCGTACGCCCAGAGCCTGCACCGTTTGATCAGACGCCGGGGGCTGGAGTCGGCTGTGACCTTCGCGGGATTCGCCGAGCGGCCATGGGACGAATGGCGAGATGCGGCGGTGTACGTCCAGCCGTCCCACCAGGAATCATTCGGACTCGCCGTGGTCGAGGCCATGGCTGCTGCTCTGCCGGTGGTCGCCAGCGACGTGGGCGGGATGCGGGACACCGTCGAGCACGGTGTCACCGGACTGCTGGTACCTCCGGGCGACGTGAACGCTCTGGCCGCGGCGTTGATCCGTCTGTTGCAAGCACCGGACGAGGCCCGCCGTCTGGGTCGCGCCGGTCGGGACCGGGTCGCCGGCTCCTTGACCGTGTCCGCCGTCACCGACCGTTTCGTCGACCTGTACCGCGAACTGACCGGCTGATGGCCACGGTGGCGCTCTACGCCCACGACGTGGACCGGGCCGACCCCACCGGGATCAGCTTCTACGTCCGCCGGCTGATCGGCGCAATCTGCGCAGCCGACACAACGAGCCAGGACCTGGTGTACCGCATCGGAGCTTCTCCGGCGCGCTTCGGCAACAAGGAGGCACCTCCGGATTTCCCGGTCGTGCGATCCCGCCGGCCCCGAAAGGCCCTGCACGTGAGCTGGGCGTGTTTGGGACGTCCGCGGATCGACCGGGTCCTCGGACACCCCGATCTGATCCACGTACTCTCGCCCGCTGTCCGTGTGCCCTGCCGGACCCGAGTCGTCTACACGGTCCATGACCTGATGCCGATTACCTCGCCGACCTGGTACACGCCCAAGCAACGCTGGCTGTTCGGCCGGGCCATCACCGAGGCGGCATCCCGCGCCGCGTTGCTAATCGCCGACTCCCAGCGAACCGCCGACCAGGTCACGGCGCGGCTGGGAGTGCACCCATCCCGTATACGTGTCGTCCACCTGGCCGTGGACCAAGGCTTCTTTTCTGCTTCGGATGCCGGTGAGATCCAACGGGTGTGCGCGTCGAACGGAGTGGAGCCCGGCCGCTATCTGGTGGCGGTCGGCGCGGTGTCGAGCCGGAAGAACCTCCGCGTCGTCATCGAGGCCTTGGCGCAACTGGGACACGGATCATCGCCTATCAAACTCTTGGCCGTGGGGCCGGAAGGGCTCGGATACCAGGAGACGCACGCCCTCGTCCGCGAGCGCCACCTCGAGGATGTCGTTCGCTTCATCGGCTGGCTTCCCATCGAGGATGTCCGGCTGCTCCTGTCCGGAGCTGCCGCGCTGGTGCACCCATCGGTCGACGAGGGCTTCGGCATGCCTCCATTGGAAGCCATGGCCTCCGGGGTACCGGCGATCGTCTCGGACGCCGGCTCCCTCCCGGAGGTGACGGGCAGTGCGGCGATTCTCGTCGACCCGCACGATGCCGAAGGTTGGGCTGCGGCCATCCGGCAAGTCGCCGACGACAACGCCCTCCGAACGGATCTGGTCGCCCGCGGCCGCGCGCATGTAGCGGACTTCAGCTGGGACCGGGTCGCGGCAGAAACCATCGCGGTGCACCGCGCCGCCCTGAGCCTATGACTGGCCCGAAGTCCCCGAGCGCTCCTTCAAGTACCCTGATATCCGGGGGAGGCAGGTTGAGCCATCGACTAAGCGGTCGCGTGTCAGGAATTGGGTCCGGCGCTCAGACGCCGCCTCCCAAGGTGAATACCGCCCGTCGTCGCTTGTGGGACCGGCTCGCGAGCGACGATCCCGACTGGGCCGTTCTGACGGATCCGAAGCGGCGGGGCGGTGGATGGACCTCCGAACTGGACGAGTTCTATGACAATGGTGATGACGACGTGGCATCAGACCTGGCCGACCTGGATCCGCAGCCCAACTATCAGGGGGTCGCGGTCGACTGGGGAAGCGGGACCGGTCGCTTGACTCTTGCGTTGGGCCGACGTTTTGCCTCCGCCGTCGGCGTAGACATCTCGCCGCACATGGTTGAACTCGCCCGGACGCGCGCCCTCGATCGCGGTAGTACGAACGTTTCCTTCGTGACCGTTGACCAGTGTGGCGTTCGCGACGCTTCACTCGTCTACTCGAAGCTCGTCCTTCAGCACCTTTCTAACCGTCGCGAGATCCTACGAACCCTCGACGAGATGACACGACTGCTGGCGCCGAACGGTTACCTGATCATGCAGATTCCTTCGGGCTCCGCAACCTGGCGGGCGCGGGTCCGCTTAGCGAGCAGACTCTGGCAGGTTCAGCAAGTCCTGCCGCCGCTCGAACGCCCCTTGCGCAAGCTCGGCCTGAGTGGCATCACGATGACATGGATATCGCAGGCGCGAGCCACACGACGCTTGGAACGGCGTGGTCTTCGCCTTGTGGCACTGAGGACATACATCGCCGGCGGCTACCACCACACGATCTACGTGGCGCAGCGACGCTGACCGGTCCGCAGCCCCTGTCGGTAGGCTCGGTCGACCGCGGTGCGATAACGGAACGCCTGCATGGACTGCAGGGGGATCGCGGGCGCCAGGTGAGACAGACACCACTTGGCCGGCCGGCGCCACCCCCGCGGATCAGAAGCGTCCATGGACACCTCGAACGGGACGTCGGGCTGCGCCTCTCGCAGCAGTCCAGCTGACTCGCCCACGAACCTCATGCGGGCACAAAACTGCTCGAGGGTAATGGCCCGCGCGTGCCAAGCCCGGGCGGCTGGACGGTAGTCCAGGTGAAAGCCCCGATCGTGAAGGCGGGCGGCCAGCTCGGCGTCTTCGTAGGCGGGATAGGGGAAACGTTCGTCGAAGCCGCCCACCTCTACGAGCAGCTGGCGGCGGATGCTCAAGTTGCAGGTGTAGAAGGCCTTCCATGGTGGTTCGATGGGGCCCTCACGCATGCCCGACTCGTACCCGAACTGCACATCGGTGGTGTCCAGCCACCGCATAAACGACGTCAAAGGTAGATCGGGATGCCATTGCACCAACCCAACCACACCCAGGAGCTCATCGCCTCCCGAATGGAAGCCAAGATGCGTCCGAATCAGATCTGGCGGGGCGACGATGTCGTCGTCGACGAAGAGCACGAGTCGGCCGGTTGCCTCGGCGATGGCCCGATTGCGAGCCGCGGCCGGGCCACGGTTCGTCGGCATGGCTTCCCAACGCATCTGGGGCCACCGGTCCGCAGACCGCTCGAGCACTCGACGGGTCTCCTGGCCGGAGCCGTCGTCGACGACCACGACCTCGTAGCGGGCGCGCTCCACATCCTGCGCCGCGAGCGATGCCAGGCACTTCGCCAACAGTTCGGGCCGGCGGTAGGTCGGTACCACCACCGAAAGGTCCGGACGAGTTGACATGGCGTCGAATGCTCAGCCTTCGCCGAGGCGCTCGGTAACCCCGGAGACGTCGACCACAGTCGGCAGGGTTTCACCCCGGAAGAGGCCGGCGCTCTGTCCATAGCCGTAGAGGGCGTGGTCGGCCAGGAGGACCGCGGCGGTGTACGTGCTTCGCTCTCCTCCGGGATTGCGAACACACTCCGGATGGACGCATCCGGTCCAGTAGGCGCCGTCCGCGTCGCGTAGGTGGAGGGTCCAACCGAGCAGGGTCGCGGCCCGCTCCCGCATACCGATGGCGTCGAGCGCCACGGCGCACTCGGCCGTCTCCGCCGCAGTCACCCAATGTTGATCCGTTACGCAGCGCACCCCGACCCCGTCGAGTACGAAGTCAGACCACCGCCCGTCGATCCGTTCCTGTGCCATGTCCCCCGACAGCGCCCCGGAAAGGGCCGGGTAGTACCAGTCCATGGGGGCCTTGGGGGCAAAGGAAACCGGCCGGTGCACGATCGCCTCCACGATCCGGTCGGCCGCCAGCTCCCATTCGGGCCGTTCGAAGCCGAGACGCTCCGCGACGGCGCAGCGCAGGCTGTGGTGGATCGACGCGGTGCAGATGAGGAGGGCGTACCGCCCGACATGGCCGTCCGGATCCATGGACCACAGCACTTCCCGGCCGGCCTGCTGGAGACGCAGCACGAAGGCAACCGCGCCATCGATGACTGGCCACATGGCTTCGAGCAGGCCCAGATCGCCGGTGCACAGGTAGTGCCACCAGGCCCCGGTTGCGACATAGACACCCACGTTCGGGTCCCGGCGGGGAACTTCGATCCCCTCGGCCAGGTGGTAGCGGCACCAGGTTCCGTCGCCCAGCTGGGTGGACGCCAGCCACTCGAAGGGCCCGTCCGCCTCGCGGCGTCGCCCTGCCAGCACCAGCGCCATGGCCGACTCGGTGTGGTTCCAGGGGTCAGCGTGTCCTCCGGGAAACCACGGGATCATGCCGTTCGGTAGCTGCGCGCCGGCGATCCACGACGCCGTCTCCGACACCTGCACCGCGGTCAGAGGTCCGGTCATGCGGGCTTGCTTAGATACACGACGACGCTCTTACCGAGAACCGGGTTGAGAAGCGCTTCGGCGACTCTGGTCACCAGGGCGTGAGCCGTGGTGTCCCACACCAGCGCCCGGTGATAGGCCCGGACCAGGGGGTGGCGTCGTCGCGGCCCCCACCAGGGCCCGCAGCCACCCGTAGGGGCTGTGCAGGGCGTGGGCGTGGTGCGACCCGTAGAGCCGCAGGTCCGTGGCCACCAGTCGATCCACCAGCACCGAGCGCCGGTGGATCCGGATGTGCCCTCGGCGGACGTTGTGATACTCGTCGCCCCGGCATCGATCAACAGTCCGACCAGATGGGACCCGAGGAAGCCCGTTCCGCCGGTCACTGCTACCGGACGGTGCTTCCAGAATGCATGATCGGGCCTCCAGGGGTCGGGCACGGGGCTTACCGTACCCGAGCACTTCCGAGGGCGACATCCTCGTCCCTGGCGGGGTCATGGCAAAATGCCCGAGATGAACGCATTGGTAGGGGCACCACTGGCGTCCGCGAGTCGGCGCTCAGCGAGCCGCGGAAGGAGGGCCGCTCTCATCGCAGTCGCCGTTGTATTGCTGGCGGAGCTCATGGCCCGGCTCGTACAGCCACAGCTGCGAACACCTCAGGCCTGGCCGACGGCCGAGCTTCAGCACAAGTACGACCGCATCCAAACTCTGGCGAAGACGCACCGGGTCCGAACGGTTCTCTTAGGTGACTCCCTACTCGACGCGGCTGCCCGACCCTCGCTCCTCCCCGGAGGAAATGACGATTTCAATGCTTCTCTCGCGGGAGAAACGCTTCCGACCATTGTGTCGTGGGCGATGAAGGTGGTCGCGCCCCGCTTGCGCCCCACCACGGTCGTGCTCGGGTTCGGTGTCAATGTCCTGAACGCACTCTCGGGCGAAGCGGCGACCTATGGGGTCTACCGGCGGTCCCGGGTAGTTCGACAGGCCGAGGGCGAGGGCAGTCTCCTCGATCTCGCCGATGTCTGGCTCCGCGGTCACGTCGCCCTCTACCGGGATCGGGTGGTATTGCGGAACCCCTTCAGCGAACCGAAGGTCGGGGGTGCCTTCGTGTACGACCCTCCGCTCTCGCCGGACGGGTGGAACGAGGGGTTTCAAGGGTTGCGCCTAGGGACCACGGCCGCCGCGCTGTCCCCGGCGGCCGCAGAGGTGCGGCTGAACCTGTTGCAAGGTTTTGCGGTGAGCGAGGCCAAGATCGTCGAACTCGGCGACCTGATTGACAGTCTGCATCGAAATGGTGTCGATGTCATCTTGGTGACCTTGCCGGCGAGCTCGGCACTCATTGCCGCGGTTGGTGGTGCGCCGCAATACCAAACTGCCGTCGGCACGCTATTGGCGATCGGTCGCAGTCACGGCGCCCGAACGGCCAGCGCGGGTGTCTGGCCTACGACCGACTTCGCGGACGCAGCCCACCTCAACCTCGCCGGCACCGCCCAGTTCAGCTCATGGCTCGGGCGCGTGCTGCGACCCGAACCGGCCGGCAAATGACGTTCAACTCCCTGCAGTACGCGGCGTTCCTGCCCCTTGTGTTCGCCCTCTACTGGGTGCTGGCGCGGCGAAGCCAAAA
The DNA here is from genome assembly GCA_050996645.1 of Acidimicrobiales bacterium. GTDB lineage: Bacteria > Actinomycetota > Acidimicrobiia > Acidimicrobiales > Palsa-688 > JBPCRR01. Next base: position 13,988 of record JBPCRR010000079.1, read on the forward strand.
CCTGCTCCTCCTCGCCGCCTCATATTTCTTCTACGGCAGCTTCGACTGGCGGTTTCTGGGTTTGCTGATGGCGTCGACCGCAACCGACTTCACCGTCGGGAGGCTGCTCGATCGCACAGACGACGACCGGACGCGGCGCCTGATCTTCTCCTGTTCCCTCGTGGTGAATCTGGGCATCCTCGGCTTCTTCAAGTATTTCGACTTCTTCAGCGGCGAGGCCACCCGCTTCCTTGGGCACCTGGGCGTGCACCTCGCCCCCCCGGTCATTCGCATCCTGCTGCCGGTAGGAATCTCCTTCTATACGTTTCATGGTATGTCATACACATTTGATGTGTTTCGCCGCAAGATCGAGCCCACTCGCGACCTCGTCGCTTTCGCCGTCTTCGTGAGCTTCTTTCCGCAACTCGTCGCCGGTCCCATAGGCAGGGCCCACCTTCAGCTTCCGCAGTTCGAGCGTGATCGAACCTGGCCGGGAGCAGACCGGCTGGGTCGGGCCGTGGCCCTGATACTGCTCGGGTTGTTCAAGAAGGTCGCCATCGCCGACGCTCTGGCTCCGTATGTCGACAAGGCGTTCACCGGTGGGAGCGGGCAGGGGTCGATTTCTCTCGTTCTCGGCGTCTATGCCTTCGCCTTGCAGATCTACGGGGACT
>JBPCRR010000116.1:0-3439 GCA_050996645.1 Acidimicrobiales bacterium
GGCCCCTACCGGGTGTCGACCTACACCCCCAAGCAGCAGCTCATCATGACCCGCAACCCGAACTTCCACCAGTGGACGCCCAACTCTCCCGACGGCCACCTGAACGAGATCGACGTGCAGATCGGGATCACGCCCGAGCAGTCCGTGAACGAGATCGCCGACGGCCAGCTCGACTGGTACTTCGAATCGGTGCCGCCCGACCGCCTGACCGAGCTCAAGGCGCGCTACCCGAGCCAGGTGCACCTGTTCACGCGCAACAACACCACGTACTTCGTCATGAACGAGCGCAAGTACCCGTTCACCAAGCTGGCCGTGCGCCAGGCCGTCAACTATGCGATCTCCCGGCCGGCGCTGGTGAAGATCTTCGGCGGCCAGGGCACGCCCACCGAGAACATCGTGCCCCCCGGGTTCGGGTCGGCCTACAAGGCCCACCACCTCTACCCCCACGACGTCGCCAAGGCGCGAGAGCTGATCAGGCAGGCCGGCGTGGAGGGCGCCAGCGTCACGGTGTGGGGCCACAACACCGACCCCACCCCCAAGGCCGTGCAGTACATGGCCGGAGTGCTGAACTCGATCGGCCTGCATGCGACCGTGAAGACCGAGGACGAGTCGGTGTACTGGCCCACGATCGCCACCGAGAAGGGCGATCCCCAGATCGCGTTCAACGACTGGAACGAGGACTACCCGGAGTCGCAGGACTGGTTCGACGTGCTCCTGAACGGCCAGCACATCGTGAACGTCGGCAACAACGACGTCTCGAACTCGAACATCCCGGCCTACAACAAGATGATCGACCAGGCCAAGCGGATGCCGCTCGGGGCGGCCCGAAATGCGGTCTGGGCGAAGCTCGACTACCTGTACATGAAGAACGACGCCGGCTGGGCGCCGTTCATGAACCGCGAGTGGCCGAAGTACGTGTCGCCGAAGCTGCACGGCCTCGTGTTCAACGGCACCTACTTCGAGCTGTTCCCGTCGATGTGGCTCTCTCCGTGACGGTGCGTCCCGGGCCATGACGGTCGCGGCCGCTGCGGCGCCAGGCGGGCGGGGAGGCGTCTCGCTGGCGTGGCGGCGGCTGCGCAGAAACCCGGCCGCGGTCGTCTCGGCGGCGGTGCTGGTGATGATCGTGCTGGCGTGCTTCCCCGGGGCGCCCGTGTGGGCGGATCTCGCCTGCCATCACGGCCCCAACGACCAGAACATCCAGGGCTTCATCCACCAGGGCGGGCACCGCGTTCCAGTGGTGCGCAACGACGGCACGCCGATCGGCCCCGGCTGGCGGACCTGCTACCTGCTCGGTGCCGACTCGAACGGCCGCGACCTGGCGGTGCGCATCCTCTACGGCGGCCGCATCTCGCTCGAGGTGGGCGGGGCGTCGGCGCTCCTGTGCGTCGCGCTCGCGCTGGTGCTGGGCCTCGTCGCCGGCTACACCGGCGGGATCGTCGACTCGGTCATCTCGCGCTTCCTCGACCTGATCTGGTCGTTCCCGGTCTACCTGCTCGCGGTGGCGCTGGCAACGACGCTGGCGGTGGGCGGACTCGCGGTCGGCCCGCTGCACGTCTCGTCAAGCTCGCTGGCCATCCCGATCGTCGTGATCGCGGTGGTGTTCGTGCCCTACGTGGCCCGCCCGATCCGCGGCCAGGTGCTGTCGCTGCGGCAGATGGAGTTCGTCGAGGCGGCCGTGGCGACCGGTGCCGGGCCGATCCGGATCATGATCTCGGAGCTCCTGCCCAACGTGGCCTCGATCACGCTGGTCATGCTGACCCTGATCGTCGCCAACAACATCCTCACCGAGGCCGCGCTGTCGTTCCTCGGCGTCGGCGTACCCGTGTTGACGCCCTCGTGGGGCAACATCATCGAGCAGGGCTACTCGTCGATCGTGACCGCGCCCGCGCTGACGGTGGCGCCGGGGGTCGCGATCATGCTGACCGTCGTGTCGCTGAACGTGCTCGGCGACGCGCTTCGCGACGCCCTTGACCCGCACGCCCGAATCAGGATCAGCTGATGGGCGCGTTCATCCTCCGGCGCATGCTGGGGCTGGTGGTGGTGCTGTTTGCGATCTCGCTGGCGGTGTTCGTGATCTTCAACGTCATCCCCGGCGGCGACCCGGCGCTGCGCCTGGCCGGCCGCCACCCCACCCAGGAGAACATCCGCCAGATTCGCAAGGACTGGGGCTTCGACAAGCCGCTCTACGTGCAGTACGGCGACATGATGGAGCGCCTCTTCATCAAGCGCGACCTGATCTCCTATCAGGACCAGACCCCGGTGATGCCGACCATCGAGCGCGGCATCCCGCGGACGCTGTCGCTGGCCGTCGGGGCGGCGCTGATCTGGCTCGTGACCGGGATCGCGATCGGGGTGGCCTCGGGGGTCCACCAGGGCCGCTGGCTCGACCGCATCCTGACGGTCCTGGCGTTGGTCGGGGTGTCGATCCCCATCTTCTGGCTGGGGGCCGTGCTGCTCTATCTGCTCACGTTTCGCTACCACTCCTGGGCGATCTTCTCGTGGGTCCCGCCCGGCGGGTACGTCGACTTCACCACGAGCCCGCTGCAATGGGCCGAGCACCTGCTCCTGCCCTGGATCGTCCTCGCGGTGGTCTCGATCGGGTTCTACGCGCGGGTGGTGCGAGCATCGCTGCTCGAGGTGCGAAGCCAGGACTACGTGCGCACCGCCCGGGCGAAGGGGCTGCGTGACCGGCGGGTGTTGATCCAGCACACGTTGCGCAATTGCCTGATTCCTGTGGTGACCCTGTTCGGGCTCGACTTCGGCGCCGCGGTCGGCGGCACCGTGATCCTGATCGAGCCGATCTTCGGCATCGAGGGCGTGGGCCAGTACGCTCAGGAGTCCGTCGCCCACCTCGATCTGCCGCCGCTGATGGCGCTGACCCTGTACGGCGCCTTCTTCGTCGTCGTCGTCAACACATTCGTCGACCTGGCCTACGCCTGGCTCGACCCGCGGACACGCATCCAGTAGGAGGAGGAGTGGAGATGATGAAACGAGTACTCGCACTGGTGACGGTGACGGCTACGCTGGCGGGCTGCGGATCGAGCTCGAGCACGACTTCGGGACCTGTGGGAGCCGTGCAGAACGGCGGCACGCTGCGGGCGGGCATCCCCGATGACCCCGACCACCTCGACACCGGCATCTCCTACGCCGTCGAGGGCTGGGAGCTGCTCGAGGCCACCAACAACGGCCTCCTGACGTTCAAGAAGGCCTCCGGCGGGGCGGGCTCGGAGGTCGTGCCCGACATGGCGACGGCGATGCCGGCCGTCACCGACGGCGGCCGCACCTACACATTCCACGTCCACTCCGGCGTCCACTCCTCACCGCCCGAGAACCGGGCCGTGCGCCCATCCGACTTCGCCTACGCGATCGAGCGCCTGTTCCACGTCGGCTCCCCCGGCGTCGGCTTCTACACCATCATCCAGGGCGCCGACGCCTACGC
>JBPCRR010000138.1:0-7469 GCA_050996645.1 Acidimicrobiales bacterium
GCCACCCTGAGGGCATCTTGGAGCGAGCCGTTGCGGGCGGCGGCGGCGGTGCGGACGTTGCCGCGCACCGCTGTGCTCATCCCGATAAAGCCGGTCAGACCTGAGAACGTGGCACCAACCAGAAACGCCAGGGTCCGAAAGATCCCCGACGGGACGAAGCTGAGCGCCGTGTGGTGAGTGGCGGCGTTGACGACCTTGGTCGAAGTCGCGAACACCAGCGCGGCGAGCGGGATGATGATGATGCCAATCGTCCTGAACTGGCGCCCCAGATAGGCGGCAGCGCCCTCTTGGACCGCCCGGGCGATGCTGATCATGCTCGGCGTTCCCTCGTCGGCGGCCAGCATTCCTCGCATCAGGACGAGCGCGGTGGCCAAGGCGACGAGCGCGCAGCCGGCGGCAAAGGCCAACCAGGCCCATTCCGTGCTGCTCAGGTGGAAGGCCTGGTAGCCGCTCTCGGTGGCGAGTAGTCGGGTCATGTCTTGTTCTCCTTCCGGGCCCGAACGGCCCTCTGAACGGGGTACGGGTCCTTTGGGTTGCGGACGAGGATCTGCCTGGCCACCCGGTCGCCGATGGTGCGGTCGTGGCCCTCGACCCTGAGGACGAGGGGCCCGTCAAAGGGGTGCTTTTCGAGCACCTCGACCTCGACCCCGGGCCGGAGACCCAATCGGTCGAGGAACTGGGCCATCTCTGGATCGGTAGAGCCCGGAAGCGCCATGGTGGCTCGCTGGCCCGGCGCCAGGTCGTAGAGGGGCGGCAGGGGCGCGAGGGTATCGGTCTCCACGCCCGGGATGGGGAACCCATGTGGGCAGGTCGTGGGGCGGTCGAGCGCGGCGAAGAGACGCTCCTCGATCTCCTGGGGCAGCTGGTGCTCGAAGGTGGGCGCCAAGCGGTCCGCTTCCGACCAGGAGTATCCGAGCATGTTGGCCAGGAAGCGCTCGACGATTCGGTGCCGGCGGACCACCGCCATCGCCAGGCGCCGGCCGGGTTCGGTCAGCTGCACCCCGTGGTAAGGGGCGTGGGTGGCGAGACCCCGATCGGCGAGCCTTTTCACTGTGGCGGTCATCGTCCCGGGTGTAACCCGCAGGGCCTCGGCGAGGTCCCCGGTCCGCGCCCCTCCGTCGAAGCCGCCGTTGTCGCCGGCCGTCGCCGAGGAGGGCCGCCCTGCGGAGATGGCCCGCCCTGGAGAAGAGGCCCGCCCTGGAGAGGAAGTCAGCCGCCAGATGGCTTTCAGGGTCTCGCGTTCAGATTTTGTGAGCGCCTGGTCCATGATTTTCTCGGAGCGCACGATAAGTTTTGGCCCGACAAAAGTCAAGGCCAGCTTTGGTGGCTGAGAGCGCTGCCTTCACCGGCGGGCCCCGGGGGGACCCAGCGAAGGGAGCTGCCGGCTATTGCCGGCGGTCCTCGTCGGTGAGGACCACCCGCAGGATCTCGCTGGTCTCGTCACCGTGGGTGCCTGTGGGGCCCCCGAAGAGGATCATGCGCACCGTCGTCCCCTGACCTTCGTGGGTGGGCCGGAACTCCAGGTCGTCGACGAGGGTCCTCATCAGGGGTATGCCCAGTCCCCTTTCGAAGTTGAGCCGCTCGGGGTCGGTGACCTTCGGGTGGGAGGGAAGGCTTTCGGGGTCGAAGCCGCGCCCACGGTCCCGCACGAGCACCTCCATGCGCTCGGCGGCCTCCCACACCTGAACCACCACGGGGGAATCGATGTGGCTGTTCTGGTGGGCCTCGATCCCATTGGTGCACGCTTCGGAGACGGCGAGCTTCAAGTCGTCGATCCGCTCGTCGGCGAGCTCCCGGCGCGCGGTCGCCAAGGAGGAAACGACGAGGCGGACGATCGCGATGTACTCCGGGCGCGGAGGGACGTCGAGCTCGAGGACCAGCTCCATGGTCGGCGAGGCCCTCTCAGTCAGCCGTGGCCGCGTCTACCGAGTCGTAGATCGAGAACACCTTGTTGAGGCCGGTGATCGCGAACACCTTGAGGATGCGGCTCTGGGTGCAGACGAGGCCCAAGTCGCCCTCGTTGCTCCTCAGACGCTTCAAGCCGCCCACGAGCACTCCCAGGCCGGTCGAGTCGAGGAAGTCCACCCCCTCCAGATCGGCGATTATCTGGTGATGGCCCTGCGTGGCCAGTTCGACCAGCTTCTCGCGCAGGCGGGGCGCCGTGTAGACGTCGACCTCGCCTTTGACCGCCAGCACCGTGTACGGCGAGCGGCTCTCGTCGACCTCCAAACCGAGCTCCATGCGTGTCCTTCCGGAAGATCCAGTTGACGGGTGGACGGGATGTTCCATTGGACTCTATCCAGCCCTCGCCCCGATTCCGCGCCAAGCGGCGCCGTTACCCCTGACCACCAGCCAGGTAGACCACCCGCCTAGTCACGTTGACGGCGTGATCGCCGAGGCGCTCGTAGAAGCGGGCTACCAGGGTCATGTCCATCGCCACCGGCAGGCTCATGCGACCAGAGGCGAGCTCCGCGCTCAGTGAAGCGTGCAGCTCGTCCATCTCGTCGTCGCGTTCCGCCAAGCGGGCGGCCTCACCCGCGTCGCGATCCACCCACGCATCGGTTGCTGCCCGCCACATCTGCGCCCCCAGAGACCCCATCTGCGTGACCAGCCCCCGGGCGCGGGGGGTCAGTTCCTGATGGATGCCCTGGGCGCCCCGGCGCGCTATGTGCTCCACCAGGTCGTGGCTGCGTTCGAGCTCGGGCACCACGCGAAGAACCGACAGCAAGAAGCGCAGGTCGCTCGCGACCGGCGCCTGCAGTGCCAGTTCCTGGTTGACCAAGAGCTCGACCTGGCGGTGGACGGCGTCCATGAGCTCCTCGCTCCCGCTCAGTTCCTTGACAACCTCACGGTCGCCCGACAACAGCGCATCAGTCGCGGCAGCGAGTCCGTCGGCGACCAGCGCAAACAGCTGATGGACCTTTGCTTCGATCTCGCCCAGCTGCTGGCGGTAATAGACGCGCAGCTCTTCGGGCACTGGCCGATGGTAGCGCCGGCGCTCAGCCCCGCCGCAGGTGGCGCGGCCGGCGGTAGCGCGTTGCCTCGTCCCGCAGGTACCACAGGTGAAGGGCCAACGCCAGCACAAGCATCCCGCCCGCCACGCTGGCCCACGCGTTGCGCGCCCGGTAGCCAGGACCGTCCTCCTGGGGTCCGGAGGTTCCAGCCAGAGCCCCAGACGCCGACCCGGGGTCGTAGGGAAGCGAGCCGCTGTAGCCTGAGTCGGGCAGCGCCGCCCCCGCTTTTCCCGGCGGCGGGTTGACCGGCGGCAGCGTGGGCACCGGTCCGAAGTAGGGGATGGCGGGCAACTCGATCTGGACTGGTGGAGGGGCCGTCCCGGAGCTGCCGCCGATCACCGCCTGGGTGATGGCTGGCGGGGAGTCGACTAGATGCGATGGGTCGGCGTCGACCCCGTAGCGCTGCGCGATGACGCCATAGGAGAAGCTCCCCGCTCCCGGCTGGTCGTTGAAGGCGGGTGGGACAGGGCACGCGGGGGAGCCACCCGCGACGACCGAGCACCCCCAGGTCGTCTTGCCGCTGCGCTGGACCACATAGCCGGTCAGATCGACCTCGGCGCCGCGTTTCCAGGTCAGCTTGGCACTCCCGCCGGCCACGGCCGCGCTGAGGCCGGCAGGTACCGCGGGAGCCACCGCGATGCCGACGCTCGCCGGCGCCAGACCCGCCGCCGGCGCGCAGTCGCTCCCCGTCGGTGTAGAGCACGCCGTGACCTGGTAAGTCCCATTGAGGACCTCGCCGCCGGACGTCGCCATGGGTGGCGGCCACGGCCACACGCACGTCGTGGAGCCCGGCCCGCTGCTGGGGGTGCACGACGCCCGGTCGAGCAGGATGGTGGGTTTCACCGGCGCAGGCGCCGTCTTCGGCCGCGTGGCGCCAGGAACCCACGCGAGCTGGACCGACAGCACGGTCGACCCCGCGGGCCAGGTCGCGATCAACTTCGCCGGGTCGGCGCTACATGGACCTGAGCCCTTCTCGGCGGGCGGATGGCACGGCGTCGTCGCGGCCACGAAGGGGGGTGGGGGCGCCGGGACGGTGGTGGTCGTCGGGACGCTCGAGCTCGGAGTCGTGACGGTCGCGCCGGCGGTCGGCAGCCCGGCGGCGGCGGCCACTACGGCCGCGGCCGCTATCGAGGGGGCCAACACGCGCGAGGTTCGCACTAGGTGACCGTTTCCGAGGTCGCCATCTGTGCCTTGATCACGATCCGGTGGCTCGCCGAGCCCTTGGGGTGGCACGAGGTGAGCGTCAATGTGTGGGTGCCCGGAGTGTTAGCGACGACCTGCCAGTCGTTGGCGAGGACCACAAAGGGTGGCCCCTCGACCCGGTAGACGCAGGATCCGAGGGGCGTCTGCAACGTGACCGGGTCGCCCGGCGCCAGGCGGTCGATGTTGGCGAAGGGCTTGCCGTAGGTCGTTCGATGGCCCGCGATCGCCACGTCACCGTCCTGGCAGGGCAGCGGGGTCGTCGGGTAGTGGCCGGCGCCGGCGCGCAGCGCGCTCTCGCCAATGCCCTGGACCACCACGACGTCCACGCCGAGCTTCGGAATGATGATGCGGGTGAGGCTGTCGCCCTCCTTGATCCGGCCCTGGGCGTAGAGGCTGCGGTACTGGGGACTGTCCAATTGACGCCGCAGCTTGGCCTGGAGATCGTTGTGCACCACGTTCGTGTACAACGGATACGCCAGCATCACAACGGCGACCGCTACGAGGGCGGTCCCGGCCAACGCGAACAGGCGCCGGGCACGCCGGCTCGTGCTCAGGTACTCCAGCAGCCTGTCCATCAGGTCAACTCTTGCAGCAAGGCCCCGGGCAATCCACGCGGCGAACCGCTGACGCGCCGCGACCCCCCTCGAGGGGTCAGCTGGACCGCAGCTTCCTGGCGGCGAACAACGAGATTCCGATCAGGGCGCTGAGCAATAGGAGCTTCTTCATGGCTAACACCGTAGCTCGCCGGGCTCCTGCACCCTCTGCGGGGGTCACTGCGGGACCGCTTTCACCTGGGGTCATCGACCAGCAGGGATTCGAGGCGGGCTGCCACCCCGTAGGCCAGCTCTGCACCGGCACCGGAGTCCGTCGCCACCGTCAGCATCGACTGAAGCGCCGCTTCGCCTTCCAGCCAGTCCTCGATCAGGTCGGGCACAACGTGGCCCAACGTGCGCATCACCGGTCCGTCACTCCATGGCGTGGCGGCAGCCCGAAGACCCCTGTACCCGACCGCCAGGTGAGCGAACAGCACCCGGTAAGCGCCGGCGAGGCGCTCCACCAGCGCGAGTCCGTCTTGCCCCAGCACCTCCACGGCGGCCTCGTACCCCGCCGACGGCGCCCGCACCAGCGAGGGTCTGTCGATCGAAGCCACCACCGGGAGCCGGTCCCACCATTGCGCCGCGCGCCAGGCGGCGTGCTGACTGTGGCGGTCGAGCATCGCCATGACCTCCGGCTCGCCGGCAGAGGGCACCCAGGCGCCGAGCAACTCGAACAGACGCGTCTCTACCCAACGGAACCCGCCCATGAGCGCCGCGGACTCCTCGAGCGTCGGCGACATCGCAGCGCTCACGCTACCGGTAGGCATTGGTGATGGGCATCCGGCGGTCGCGGCCGAACGCCTTGGGAGTGACCCGCACTCCAGGTGGGGTCTGGCGCCGCTTGTACTCGGCTGTGTCGACAAGCCACACGACCCGACGTACGGTCGCCTCGTCGAAGCCTGCTTCGACCAGCTCCCCAGAGGTCAGATCGCCCTCGACGTAGGCGGCAAGGATCGGGTCGAGCACCTCGTAGGGGGGCAGGCTCTGATCGTCGCGCTGGTCCGGGCGCAGCTCGGCGGAAGGGGGCTTGGTCAGCACCGACTCGGGGATCAGGGCCTCTGGCGCTTGCGAGTTGCGCCAGGCGCAAAGGCGGTAGACGAGGGTCTTCGGGACGTCTTTGATCACGGCGAACCCGCCGGCGGTGTCGCCATAAAGGGTGGAGTAGCCAACGGCCGCCTCGGACTTGTTGCCGGTGGTCAACACCATCCAACCCCAGGTATTGGAAAGAGCCATCAACAACACGCCCCGGATACGGCTCTGCAGGTTCTCCTCTGTCAGGCCAGGGAGGGCTCCGGCAAGGGTCGGCCCGAGCATCTCCAAGAAAGCGCTGTGCGCAGCCTCGATGGGGATGCTGCGGTACTCCAGCCCCAAGCGGGAGGCCAGCTCGGCGGCGTCGGTGTTGGCACCCTCGCTCGAGTAGCGCGACGGCATGGACACGCCGTGCACGTGCTCGGCGCCCAGCGCGTCCGCGGCGATGACCGCGACGAGAGAGGAGTCGACTCCGCCGGAGAGGCCGATGACCACGTCGGTGAAGCCGTTCTTCGTTACATAGTCGCGAGTCCCGATCACCAGCGCCGTGTAGATCTCCTGCTCGGGGGGGAGAATCGGCGCCACCGTGTGTGGCACCCGCGGCGAGGACGGAGACTGGCGGGGCGCGTCTGTGACCGCCGTGATCGGCAGTGGCTGCACGCTGTGGTGACCCCGAGGGTCTATGAGCCTCTTTCGATAGACCGGTCGCACGTCGAGGTCGACGAAGGTGATGCTCTCGCTGAATTGCGGAACGGAGGCCACGAGCCGGCCACCGGCATCGAAGACCATGGACCCGCCGGCGAACACGAGCTCGTCCTGGCCACCGGTGCAGTTGACGTAGACGAGTGAGCATGAAGCGTCCGCAGCACGGGTTGCCATGAGGTGCTGGCGCTCTGCCAGGCGGTCGGCGTAGTAAGGGGACGCGTTGATGTTGACGACAAGCTCGGCGCCCGCGGCGGCCTGCGCGGCTATCGGGCCCGATGGGCTCCAGGCGTCCTCACACACCGAGACACCCACGCGAACGCCGCCAATTCCGAACAACTGGGTTGCCGCTCCGCCGGCGGCGAAGTAGCGCTGCTCGTCAAAGACGCTGTAGTTGGGCAGCACCTGCTTGTGATAGACGCCGCGGACCTCCCCCTCGGCGCACACCGCAGCCGCGTTGTAGAGGTCAGTCCGCTCATCGACGAAGCCCACCACGGCAGCGCAACGCCCCGTCGCCGCCGCGACTTTTCCGAGGGCGGCCAGGTTGTCGGCCACGAATCCAGGCTTTAAGAGCAGGTCCTCGGGCGGGTAGCAGGTGATGGCCAGCTCGGGAAAAGCGGCCAGGTCCGCGCCGGCGTCGTCGGCCTGGCCGAGCGCTTCGATGATGCGCCCGGCATTGCCCGCCAGGTCGCCGACCACCGGGTTGATCTGGCACAACGCCACGCGGAGGCGGGTCATCACCTCCGAGCGTACGCCGCTGCGGCATCATGACGACGCCAAGGTGCGCCCAGCACCAGACGGCTGGCAGCGGGTGTCAGGCGGCTGGTCCCACCTCGACGGTGCAGTGGGCGCAGCGCGAGGCCGCCTTGGGGATGTCGCTCAAGCACTCCGGGAAGGGACGGGTCTCGCTGTCGGGGTACGGCAC
>JBPCRR010000145.1:0-10177 GCA_050996645.1 Acidimicrobiales bacterium
GGGTGCGGGTACACATCACACGCCTGGCGAAGGGAGTAGGTATCCACGAAGTGCCGCCCGTAGCGCACGTGGAAGCCGTGGTCGAGGGCGTGGTCCTTCAGCTCGGCGACATATCCCGGTACGTCGATGACCGCCACGGCAAGACATCCTACTGCCGGGGTGCGACGCCTCCCGGGGGCCGGCCTGTCGCGCCCGGCAGCGCCGGCCGGTGACCCGGCGCGGCGCCGGGTACCTTCGAGCCATGGATGCCGGCGAGGTGCTCGAGGTGCTGCACGAGGTCGCAAACGTCGTGCGCGCAAGCCTCCACGGGCTGGAAGACTGGAGCCTGGCGGGAACCCGGGAAGGCCAGTACAACAGCGACCTGGTGGCCGATCGCGCTGCCCTCGAGGTCATCGAGCGCGCGGGCTTCGGCGCGTGGTCCGAGGAGTCGGGGGTGCACGACGGGCACCGGCCGATCCTCGTGGTGCTCGACCCGGTGGACGGGTCAACCAACGCATCGCGGCGCCTCCCGTGGTGGGCGACCAGCGCCTGCGCGCTCGACGACGAGGGCCCGCTCGCCGCGGTGGTCGCCAACCAGGCGACCGGCACTCGCTTCGAGGCGACTCGCGGCGGGGGCGCCCTGAGAGACGGCAAGCCAATACACCCGAGCGGCTGCGAAAGGATGGCCGACGCCATGGTTGGGTTCTCGGGCTACCCGAAGCTCTACCTCGGCTGGAGCCAGTACCGCTCGTTCGGGGCGGCGGCGCTCGATCTCTGCGCGGTGGCCGAAGGGGCCCTGGACGGGTTCGTGGACTGCGCCGCGCACCCGCTGGCTCCGTGGGACTATCTGGGCGGGATGCTCGTGTGTGAGGAAGCCGGCGCCGTGGTGGCCGAAGCCGAGGGGCTGCCGCTCGTGGTGAGGGACCAAGGTGCTCGGCGCGCGCCCCTGGCCGCCGGCACCCCGGAGCTGCTTGTCGAGCTGCGGGCGGCGCGGGCGCGCCTCGCCCAGGTCACCCAGCCCTGAGCTGAAGCAGCCGGAATGAGCACATATGTGCTTTCACAACCCCATTTTCATACAACGTGCTCAACCATAACGAAGGGTGGTGAACTAGCTCACCCTTCTGGGGTAGAAATGTATGCATGACCGCCTTCGCCACCTCCACCCAGCGCAGCGCCTCGGTGGCCGACCTCGTCCTCGGCTGGGACCACCTCGAGTGGTGGGTGGGCAACGCCCGCGCCGTCACCGCCTGGCTCACCTCCGGTTTCGGCTTCGAGGTGATCGCTTACGCCGGCCCCGAGACCGGCCTCGGCGACCGGGTCTCGTACCTGCTCTCCCAAGGCGACATCAGGTTCCTCGTGACCGCCGGGCTCAGCCCCGACTCCGAGGTCAGCCGGCACGTCCTTGACCACGGCGACGGCATCCGCCACTTGGCGTGGACCGTCGCCGACCCGGCAGAGGCGCTCGCCGCCGCTGCCGACCGCGGCGCCACGGTCGTCTCCCCTCCCTCGAGCGTCAACGGCGACGCCGGGAAGGTGACGACCGCGGCGATCGCGACCTACGGCGAGACCCGGCACGTCTTCGTCGACCGCTCGGGTTACCACGGGACGTGGGGCCCGGGATTCGCCGACGCCGCCTCCCAGCGCATCGCCCGCCCCGTCGGCCCACCCGTCGGCCTGGCCCGGATCGACCACGTGGTCGGCAACGTCGAGGAAGGCCGCCTCGACGAGTGGGTCGCCTTCTACACCGAGGTCCTCGGGTTCTCGGAGATGAGGCACTTCGACGCCGAGGCAATCTCGACTGAGTACTCGGCGCTGCGCTCCACGGTCGTGACCAACGGCTCGGGGATCACCATGCCCATCAACGAGCCGGCTCCGGGTTTGAGAAAGAGCCAGATCACCGAATACCTGGAGGCCTACCGCGGCCCTGGTGTGCAGCACATAGCGCTATCTACGCCGCACATCGTCAACGCGGTGGACGCGCTGCGCGACCGGGGAGTTCGCTTCCTCGACATGCCCGCCGCCTACTACGAGGACGCCAAGGTTCGCTGCGCCGGCCTCGAGTTGGACTGGCGGGCGCTCCAGCGCACCGGGATCGAGGTCGACACCGACACCGGCGGGTACCTGCTCCAGATCTTCACCGAGACCGTGGTGGACCGTCCCACCCTGTTCATCGAAATCATCCAGCGCGAAGGGGCGACCGGGTTCGGGGAAGGCAACTTCAAGGCGCTGTTCGAGGCGATCGAGCGCGAGCAGGCCCGCCGCGGCAACCTTTAGGCGCCGCGTGCCTACGCCCGCCGCCGAACCTGCGTCGCCTGTTGCTCCCGAGCCGCGACGCACGGTGCGGAGCCTGCCCACATACCGCCCGGGTCGGTCCCTGCCGGGGGCCATCAAGCTGTCTTCGAACGAGCTGCCCTTCGGGCCGCTGCCGTCGGTGTCGGCGGCGATGGCCGCGGCGGCCGGCGAGGCGCAGCGCTACCCGGACTACCTGGCCACTGAGCTTCGCCGCGCCCTCGGCGCCCACCTCGGCGTCGACCCGGAGCGGGTGGCCACCGGCGCCGGCGCAGTCGGGCTGTTGCAGCAGCTCTCCATCGCTTACCTGCGTCCCGGCGACGAGGTGATCTTCGGCGACCCCTCCTTCGAGGCGTACCGGATCTTCACCGACCTCTGCGAGGCGGAGGCCGTGGCAATCCCGCTGCGGCGCATGGCGATGGACGTGGACGCGATGGTCGCCGCCATCTCGGCGCGAACCCGGCTCGCGCTGCTGGCCAACCCCAACAACCCGACCGGCACCGCCATCCCCGCCGCGGCGGTGCGCCGGCTCGCGGAGGCGCTGCCGGCGGGCGCGTTGCTGGTAGTCGACGAGGCGTACCGCGAGTTCTGCACCGGCCGGCACCTCGCAAGCGCCTTGGACATGGACGGGGAGCACCCCCAGGTCGTGGTGCTGCGGACCTTCTCCAAGGCGCATGGCCTCGCCGCCCTGCGGGTCGGCTATCTCGTCGCGGACCCCGACGTGGTCGCGGCGGTGGACCGGGTGCTGATCCCGTTCTCGGTCGGGTCGGTGGGCCAGGCAGCGGCGACCGCTTCGCTCGGCGCCAGCGCCGAGCTGGCAGAGCGCGTGTCGTCGGTGCTCGCCGCGCGTTCTCGCATGGCCGGCGGTTTGCGGCGTCTCGGCTGGTCGGTGCCCGACCCGCAGGCAAACTTCGTGTGGCTGCCCGCGGGTGCGGCTACCGACGACCTCGCCGCTGGCCTGATCCAGACGGGTGTCGTCGCGCGCGCCTTCACCGGGGTGGGTGTTCGGGTCACCGTTGGCTCCGAGGACTCCGTCGACGCCTTCCTCGCCGCGTTCGAGCACGTCGCCGCTGCTCCCGGTGCCGACAAGCTGGCCGCCGCTTGGGGCTTGCCCGCCGGCGCGGAGGCTCTTCGGGTCCTTCGTTGGCTCGACCGGTTGGCGGCGGTTGAGGGCCGGCTGATCGATCTGAGCGGCCGCGGCAGAATGCCGGGCCTCGCTCAGCCAGACCCCGGCGGCACCGAGCGCTGGGACGCCGGCCAGATATGGGCCCACGTCGGCGAGATCGGGGGCTACTGGACCGATCAGTTGGAACTGGTGGCCGACGAGGCGGCTGTCTCCACAGGGCCGGTCCCATTCGGGAGGGTGAAATCCGATCCGGCTCGGATCGCGGCCGTGGCCGGAGGGAGAAACCTCGAGCCGGCCACCCACGTGCACGCGATGCTGGCGGCCATGGACCGGCTGCGCGATGTGCTCGCCGGGATGAGCACGACCGACTGGACGCGCGTCGGTCGGCACTCGACCCTCGGGGTCATGGACGTCGACGCCATCGTCGAGGAGTTCCTCGTCGGCCACTGGGAACAGCACGCCGCTCAGCTGGAGACCCTCGGTGACTGAGGCCATTTTGGCGTACGGCGTCGACCACGCTGGTCAGGTCGTCGCGCGTGACGGCGACCGGGTCGTCGACCTCGCCCTCATCGACGGGCTCGACGTCGGCCGGGAGGTGTGGAGCAGCGGATCACTCAACGCGTTCATGGCCCTCGGCCCCGACGCCTGGTCGTCCACCCAGACCGCCTTGGCCACGGCGCTGTCCTCGGGGTCGGTGCCGGCCGCCGCCATGAGACCACTCGACGAGGTCAGCCTCGTGTTGGCGTGGGGGGTGGCCGACTACGTGGACTTCTACGCATCCGAAGCCCACGCGACCCACATGGGCGAGCTGCTGCGACCGGACTCGCCTTCGCTGCCGGCGGCGTGGCGCCACCTGCCGATCGGCTACCACGGGCGTTCTTCGACGGTGGTGGTGAGCGGATCGGAGATACCGCGGCCCTGCGGGCTCACCGCCGGCGGCGACGCGGCGGCGCCCACCTTCGGACCGTCGGGTCGACTCGACGTCGAGGTGGAGCTGGGGTTCGTGGTCGGTGTGGGGTCCGCGCGCGGCCAGCCCATACCAGCCGAGCGCGCCGGCGAGCACGTCTTCGGAGTGGTGTTGGTCAACGACTGGAGCGCCCGGGACATCCAGGGTTTCGAGTACCAGCCCCTCGGACCGATGCTCGGCAAGTCCTTCGCTACCTCAGTGTCGCCGTGGGTCGTGCCGCTCACGTCGTTGTCGCCCTGGCAGGTCGACGGGCCGGTCCAGCAGCCCACGCCAGCCCCGTACCTGCGGGTGCCCGAGCCCCGGAACCTCGACATCCGCTTGGAGCTGTCGGTCAACGGCTCCGTCCTCAGCCAGACCTCGGCCGCCGGGCTGTACTGGTCGATGGCTCAGCAGCTGGCTCACCTGACCATCAACGGCGCCTCGGTCCGCACCGGCGACCTGTTCGCATCCGGGACCATCTCGGGATGGGACCCGGGGAGCGAAGGAAGCCTGATGGAGCTGACACGGGCGGGGAAGTCCCCGCTGCGGCTGTCGGACGACTCGCAGCGAAGCTGGCTCGCCGACGGCGACATCGCCGTCATACGCGGGTGGTGCTGCACAGACGACGGCGCCGTGGTGATACTGGACGAGGTGTCGGGGCGTATCGTCGCCCCGCTGGCGTCTGGAGGCCCGCTTGTCGCGGAGGGCTCCCGATGACGCATTACCAACGTGTCGGCGATGTCCCGCGCAAGCGCCACACGATGCATCGCGACGGTGACGGCAACCGCCTCGCCGAGGAGCTGATGGGAGAGGAGGGGTTCTCGGCGGCCTCTTCGTTGCTCTACCACCGCCACTCGCCGAGTGCCATCACCGCCATCTCGCCGGCGTCGATCACCCGCTCGCCGCTGCACCCCAACGAGCCGCTGACCCCTTGGCACCTGCGCGCGCCGCAGCTGCCGCCTGGCGGGGACCTGGTCACCGCGCGCCACGTGCTGGCAGCCACTTCCACCCTCACACTGTGCTGGGTCTCGGCCGAGCGGACCAGCCCCTTGTACAGGGACGCCACGGGCGACGAGCTGGTCTACGTGCAGACCGGCACCGGGCGCCTGGAGACCAGCTTCGGCCCGCTGGAGGTCGGCCCCGGCGACTACCTGTTGGTCCCCGCTGCCACCACCCACCGCTGGGTGGTCGAAGACGGCGGAGTGCTCGAGGCGTTGGTGCTCGAAGCTGCCGGCCACGTCGGTGTGCCCGAGCGCTACCTGACCTCCACCGGCCAGCTGCGAGAGGGTGCGCCGTTTTGTGAGCGGGACCTTCGAGTGCCAGCCGAACCCCTCTTGGTCGAGGCGACCGACGTCGAGGTGCTGGTCCGCAGCCGGGCGGGGTGGAGCTGGCACACCCACGCGCACCACCCGTTCGACGTGGTCGGCTGGGACGGCTGCAACTACCCGTTCGCCTTCTCGATCCACGACTTCGAGCCGATCGTCGGCCGCATCCACCAGCCCCCACCGGTGCACCAGACCTTCGCCGGCCCCGGGTTCGTGGTGTGCAGCTTCGTGCCCCGCCTGTTCGACTTCGACCCCGAGGCGGTCAAGGTTCCCTACCACCACGCGAACGTCGACTCCGACGAGGTGCTGTTCTACTCAGCCGGCGACTTCATGAGCCGCCAGGGCGCCGGCATCGGCGCCGGTTCGCTGACCATCCATCCGGCCGGCTTCGTTCACGGCCCCCAGCCAGGCAGCGTGGAAGCATCTGCCGGCGCGGAGCGGACAGAGGAAGTCGCGGTGATGGTGGACACGTTCGAGCCGTTATTGATCTCCGACGCGGCCCGCTCGGTGGCCGACGCCAGCTACCCGTGGAGCTGGGCGGGCGGCCACCGCTGAGCCCCGGTCAGAGGCGGCGGGCCACAATCAGCTTGGTCTCGTACGACATCGTAAACCCGCCCCCGAACTCGTCAATCGCCCCGGCCACTGCGGCGATCAGGTCCGCCCTCGCCTGCGCGGGCATCGTCTGGTGGTCGCTGTGGGTCGGCAGCTGGTCACACCACTGCTCGGTCGTGTAATGCTCCTCCCAGGCGAAGGGCTCGATCACCGGTTGTCCGAAGTGCCCCGACTCCAGCAGTCCCTCGATGGCCAGCTGGTCGCGCCCCACGCCCGGATCCTTGCCGCCGAGGAGGACCGAGTGAAGGTGTGACCCCGCCCCCAGCCGCCGGTACACCTCATCGAGGAGAGTCTGCAGGTCGGCGGGGGGCTGCCCGTCGTTCCAAAACAGGCCCACACGGCCGGCGGGGCGCAGCACCTCCGCCGCCTTGAGCGCTCCGGCCACCGGGTCCACCCAGTGCCACGCCTGGGCCGAGGTGACGAGGTCGAACCTGCGGCCACCGGGGTCCCATTTCTCGAACGTGACTAGCTCCAGCTCGAGCCCGTGAGACCTCGCGACCTCCGCCATGCGCCGGTCCGGTTCGACACCCGTGACCCGGCAGCCCCGCTCGGCCAGCAGCCGGGCCGCAATGCCCGTGCCGCAGCCGACGTCGAGCACCTCGAGTGGGGCTGACCCGGGAGCGGGCGCCGGCGCCAAGTATTCGATCAGCGCCGAGGGATACCCGGGGCGAGTCCGGTCGTAGCGCTGCGCTTGCGCTCCGAACGACGAGGCCCGCTGGCGGTCCCGGTGCAACATGGCCAACAGGTATACCGCGGTGGCGACGCCGGGGCGCCTGCCAGACTGGGCGGTCGTGGCCGATGGACCGGGCTCGCTGCGGATCGGATCGTTCGTCCTGGGCGTGTCGGACGTCGCTCGTGCGATGGGGTTCTGGGCGCCGGCCCTGGGCTACACGCCCCGCGACGACTCGGAGGCGACCTGGGTGGTCCTGGTGCCCGCCCACGGTGTGGGACCGCAGCTGGCGCTGGCCCTGAGCGAGACGCCCGCTCGGGATCACCCGCGCCACCACCTCGATCTCTACTCGCCCGAACCGGCCGCCGAGATCGAGCGCCTGGTCGGCCTCGGTGCGACAAGGGTCGACGACTGGGACGGCTACGAGGACGACTCAGACTTCGTCGTCCTGGAGGACACCGAAGGCAATCGCTTCTGCGTCATCGACACGAGGGGTCGGTGAGCTCAGGATCCGCTCCGCGCGGGTCCAGGCGGAGGCTGGCGGCGGGTTCGGGGCGGGGACCTCGGCGGGTTCGGCGCGGGTGTATGTTGCCGCCATGCCTGAACGTGACGGATTCGCCAGCGGTACGCCTTGTTGGGTGGACATCGGCAGCACTGACCTAGGGCGCGGCCACGCCTTCTACAAAGCGCTCCTCGGGTGGGAGTGCCGGGATGCCGGCCCCGTGGAGGAGACCGGCGGCTACGGCTTCTACACGCTAGGTGGGAGAAACGCCGCAGGGTACGGGCCCGCACAGGACCCTGCGGGGGGCGTGTGGTGGACGAGCTATGTCAGCGTGGACGACATCGACGCCACCATCGCTGCCGTCACCGATAACGGCGGCTCGGTCCTGATGCCTCCCATGGACGTCATGAAGGCCGGCCGGATGGCGATCTTCACCGACCCCGCCAGCGCGACGCTGGCGCTTTGGCAACCCGGCGAGCACAAAGGCGCCGGGGTGGTCAACGAGCCCGGCGCGCTCTGCTGGAATGAGTTGCTCACCACCGACCTGGCCGGTGCTCGCCGCTTTTACTCCGCGGTGTTCGGCTGGGGTGAGCGCAATGGCCCCGACGCCCCATACGCCGAGTTCACGGTTGGCGATCAAGTGGTCGCCGGCGGCATGGCCATCACCTCCGACATGCCCGCCGACATGCCCCCCAACTGGGGCGTGTACTTCGCGGTTGGCGACCTCGAGGCTTCAACCGAAAAGGTCGGCCAGCTCGGTGGGGTCGTGCACCGCCCGCCGTTCGAGATCCCGGGCACGGGGCGGGCGGCGGTGGTGGGAGGTCCGCTGGGCGAGGTCTTCAGCCTCTTCGAGATGGCGGCGCCGGCGGGCTGAGGCATCGGGCTCCCGATGGGGCGCAGCGCTGCCTCGATGGAACGGCCCGCCTGCGGTCAGCCGAAGAAGATCGACCCCACCCCGTGCAGCAAACCCTCGTCAACGGTCTTCAGCGCGCTGACGGCCTCTGCGATGGGAACGCGCACGATCCGATCGGCGCGCAGGGCCACCATCTTGCCGAAGTCGCCGTCGTGCACGGTGTCGATGGCCGCGACCCCGAAGCGAGTCGCGAGGACCCTGTCGAAGGCGGTGGGGGTGCCGCCGCGTTGGATGTGGCCGAGGATGGTAACCCTTGTCTCGAAGCCGGTGCGCTGCTCGATCTCGGCAGCCAGGATGTTCGCGATCCCGCCGAGGCGGGGATGGCCGAACTGGTCCACTTCGGGTGACTCGATCGAGATGGTCCCCTCGGCTGGGACAGCCCCTTCGGCCACCACCACTATCGAGGCATAGCTGCCCTTGGAGTGGCGAGCCGTCAGGTTGCGGCAGACCTCGTCGATGTCGAAGGGCTCCTCTGGGACGAGTATCTCCGCTGCCCCGCCGGCGATCCCAGCGTACGTGGCGATCCAGCCGGCGTGGCGGCCCATGACCTCGCAGACGATCACCCGGTGATGCGACTCCGCCGTCGTGTGGAGCCGATCGATCGCGTCGGTGGCTATCTGGACCGCGGTGTGAAAGCCAAAGGTGACCTCGGTGGCGGAGAGGTCGTTGTCGATGGTCTTCGGCACGCCGACGACCGCCACGCCGGCATCGAAGAGCTTCGCAGCCACACCGAGGGTGTCCTCACCGCCGATCGCGACCAAGGCGTCGACGCCGCACTCGCGCAGGGTATCCATGGCCCTGTCGGCGCCTCTCTCGAGCTTGTAGGGGTTGGTCCGCGAAGTGCCGAGGATGGTGCCGCCCCTCGGCAGGATTCCCCTGCAACGCTCCACGTCAAGCTCCATGGTGCGTCCTTCGACCACGCCGAGCCATCCGTCGGTGAACCCCACGAACTCGTCGCCATGGGCCACCTCGCCTTTGCGGACCACCGCCCGGATGACGGCGTTGAGACCTGGGCAGTCACCGCCACCGGTGAGCACTCCAACCCGCATTGGCCAAACCCTCCAGAAGGTCGCTTACCAACAGTTGCGGACCGACCCTACTGGCCGAGCGCGCGGCTCCCGGCCGCTGCGAAGGTTCAAGGGTTGCGCTTGGGCTCGGTCTCCTTGGACAGGAGCCTGGCTTCGCGTTGGAAGTCCCCCACGTCGGAGAAGCCCTTGTACACGCTGGCGAATCGAAGGTAAGCCACCTCGTCGAGCTCACGAAGGCGGTCGAGGACGGCCAACCCGACCTGCTCGGAGGTCACCTCGTGGCCTTCGAGCCGCAAGGCCTCCTCGACCTCGGCGGCCACCGTGTCCATCTGCGAGGCCTCGACGGGCCGGTTCTTGGCGGCCGCCCGCAGCCCGGCAACGACCCTGGCCCGGTCGAACGGCTGCCTCTGCCCCGATCTCTTGACCACCACGAACGGCACCTCCTCCAGCCGCTCGTAGGTGGTAAAACGCCGTCCGCACGCGAGGCACTCTCGGCGCCGGCGGATGACGGCGCCGTCGTCCGCCGCCCGGGAGTCGACGACCTTGTCATCCATGTTGGAGCACTGGGGGCACCGCACCGCGCCGACCCTACCGTCCACGAGCTACCACGCCGTGGCCGGGCCTGCGAGCCGGCTGCGGTCAGGGAACGGCGATGTGCTGGCCCACCTCGAGGGGCACGCCCCCCGTTTCCGCACTGAGGCGGTCGACCAACGGCCTCACGTCGGAACCGGGACTCACTGCCTCGGCGATCCTCCACAGCGTGTCGCCTGGGCCTACCCCCCCCCCC
>JBPCRR010000020.1:0-4965 GCA_050996645.1 Acidimicrobiales bacterium
GTAGTGCCGCTCATCGGGCTGTTGGAGCCACCATCATCGACTGGGAGTACGAGTAGCTCGAATGGTCGGTCGCCCCGGAAACCGCCGATCCTTCCCGAGAGTCGCCGACACTGGCGGCGAGAGCGACGCTGCCCCCCAAACTACCGGTGCCAAACGCGACCACCGCGATGATGAGGGCAAAACGTCCGCGGTTCATGAGGTCTCCCTCTGGCCCATTGGTTGCATACCGAGGGGAACCAGCGGATCGGCTTCGGTTTCGCCACGCCGCGCCGTCCGCGCATCGAGGCGGCCAAGTCCGGCTCGGACGGTGGACGGCGGTGTCCGAGAAGAATCTGGCCCGAGGGTGCCACTGGTTGCTCCAGACAATGAACCACGCCGATTGGCCCTTGGCCGGGCCATGGTCATCCATCCTCTCCGACGGCGACGGGCAAACCGGCGAGGCGCCACTCGGGCATCCCGTCGGCCAGGCGGCGCGCCTTGAAGCCTCGGGTCTGCAGCCGTTCGACTGCCTGGGGAGCGAGCACGCAGTAGGGACCGCGGCAGTACGCGACGATCTGTGTCCGCTTGGGCAGCCGGGCCAGGGCGGCTTCGAGCTGGTCGAGCGGGACCGACAGCGCGCCGGGGATGTGTCCGGCCAGAAACTCCTCGATCGGGCGGACGTCGAGTATGACGACGTCCCCGCGTGCCGCCCGCTCGATGAGCTCAGCCCGGCTCACCGGTTCGAGGGCATCGCGTGCGCCGAAGTAGTCGCGGACCACCCGGTCCACCTCGGCCAGACGGGAACGGGCCAGGTCCCGCAACGCCACCACGAAGACGACGACCTCGTCACCGGCAAGTCGGTAAAAGACCTTGGTGCCGTCCTTCCGCGTCTCCACCAGGCGGGCATGGCGGAGCACCTGCAGGTGGGCCGAGGTATTGGTGACCCCCATGCCGGTCGCCTGGGCAAGGGCGTCGACGGTGTGCTCTCCCTGGGCGAGCAGTTCCAAGAGTTCGACGCGTTTAGGGCTGGCCGCCGCCTTGGCGGTGCCGGCGAATGCCTCGTAGAGCTGATCCTTGGCTTCCCGGCACTCCATCAGGCTCTCCTTCTCGTCCAATGATCTGTGGAATTGATGTTACGGCGGGGGTCTCCCGTCCGGAGTTGGGTCCAGCACCCAGACCAGTCCCTTCCGTCTCCTAGTATTCCATAGATATCTGGAATATGCTCAGTCCCAGGAGCGACACGAACCGAGGAGTGACGAATGCCTTCATATGCCGAACCCATCGCCGTGGTCGACGAGGGCCTCGGCAACTCGTCATATGTGGTCGATCTCGGAGACCGGCGGGCGCTGGTGCTCGATCCGGGGCGGGACCCGGGCCCATACCTAGCCACGGCCGAGCGCCGAGGCCTCACCATCGCCTACAGCGCGGAGACCCACCTGCACGCCGATTTCGTCTCCGGCAGCCGCGAACTGGCTGCAGGCGGTGCCCAGGTCCTGGCCGCCGCGGCCGGCGGCATCGGGTTCCCCCATCGTGGCCTCAGCGACGGCGAGGAGGTCGACCTCGGGGGGCTCACCCTTCGAGCACTCGCGACACCGGGGCACACCCCCGAGCACCTGTCCTACCTCCTGCTCGACGGCACCCGTCCGAAGGCGCTGTTCTCGGGTGGGTCACTGCTGGTGGGGGCGGTGGCGCGCACTGATCTGATCGCACCCGAGCGGACCGAAGAGCTGGCCCGAGAGCTGTGGCGCTCGGTCCACGAGCGGCTCCTCACCCTGCCTGACGACCTGGCCGTGTACCCAACCCACGGGGCGGGTTCGTTCTGCTCGGCACCGGCTGGTGCCGAGCGCACGACGACCATCGGCGCGGAAAAGGCCGCCAACCCGCTGCTCGCGGCGCAGGATGAGGATGCCTTCGTCGCCATGCTCCTCGGCGGGCTCGGCAGCTACCCGCCGTACTTCTTACGGCTCCGGGAAGTGAACCGCCGCGGCCCCGCCCTCTACGGCCGTCGCCCCCCGGCGCTGGAAGCGCTGTCGGTCGACCGGCTCCGCCGGCTCGTGGCCGACGGCGCCCAACTCGTCGACGCCCGGCCCATCGCCGCATTCGCCGCGGGACACATCCCTGGGGCGCTTTCGATCGAGCTGCGACCGGCGTTCGCCAGTTGGCTGGGTTGGTTGGTGCCCGAAGACCGGCCCATCGTGTTCGTCCTGGACCCCGATCAGGATCGTGAGGACGTCGTCCGCCAAGCGCTCAAGGTCGGTTACGAGCGGCTGGCCGGCGAACTGGACGGAGGGATGAAGGCCTGGGAGGGTGACGGGCTTCCCATCCGGCGAGTGGGCTTCGTTCCGGCCTCGCAACTGGCTGGCGACATCCTCGACGTCCGTCAGACCAGCGAGTTCGCCGCAGGACATGTCCCCGGTGCCCGCCACGCCGAGCTCGGCCGTCTCCCCGTTGCCGCAGCGGATCTCGACGGGAAGGGGCTGACCGTCATGTGCGGCCACGGCGAACGGGCCATGACTGCGGCCAGCCTGCTCGAGGATGCCGGACGGTCCGGCCTGACCGTGGCCGTCGGCGGCCCCGACGAGTGGGCCGCCACGAACCACCGGTCGCTGGACACTGGTCGATGAGCGCACCACCGGGGCCGCTGCGTCTCGGCATGCGAGGCAACCTGGCCCAGTTCGGTCTCCTGGTCGGGGTGAACGCGTTGGTCGGCGGCATGCTCGGCCAGGAGCGCACGGTCCTGCCTCTGATCGCCACCCGGGTCTTCCACCTGCAGGCCTATAGCTCCCTGCTCACCTACATCGTGGCCTTCGGGGTGGTGAAGGCGGCCACCAACTTCTTCGCCGGCACCATGTCCGAGCGAGTGGGTCGCAAGCCGATGCTGGTCACCGGTTGGCTTATCGCCGTGCCCGTCCCGTTCCTGCTCGCCTGGGGGCCCTCTTGGACGTGGATTGTCGTCGCCAACGTGTTACTCGGGGCCAGCCAAGGGCTGACCTGGTCGACCACTGTCATCATGAAGATCGACCTCGTCGGTCCCGAACGGCGTGGACTGGCGATGGGGTTCAACGAAGCCGCCGGCTACGGCGCCGTGGCCGTCACCGCACTGGCCACCGGGTTCATCGCCGCCCATGCCGGATTGCGACCGGACCCCTTCTTCTTGGGCATCGCCTTCGCCGGCCTCGGCTTGGGGCTTTCTACGTTGTTCGTCCGGGAGACACGGGGCTATGCCCGCCAGGAGGCCGCCACTCACGTCGCTGCCTCCGAGGACCTCCGCGGCGGGCTCAGCACCGGCCAGGTCTTCTTCCTCACCAGCTTCAAGGAGAAGGCCCTGTCGGCTGCCAGCCAGGCCGGGATGGTCAACAATCTGAACGACGGGCTCGCCTGGGGTATCTTCCCGCTCTACTTCGCCCGAGCCGGTCTGTCCGTCGCTCGGATCGGCATCCTGGTGGCGCTCTACCCGGCGGTGTGGGGCTTGGGCCAGCTGGCCACCGGTGCCCTGTCGGACCGGTGGGGTCGCAAGTGGCTCATCGCCACGGGCATGTGGACCCAGGCCGTCGCCATCAGCCTCATCGCCGCCGTGCACGGCTTTTGGCCCTGGGCAGCCGGCGCACTCCTGCTCGGGGTCGGTACCGCCATGGTCTACCCGACGCTCCTCGCCGCCGTCGGTGACGTCGCCCACCCTGCCTGGCGCGCGTCCGCTGTCGGTATCTACCGGCTGTGGCGCGATGCTGGCTTCGCCGTCGGCGCACTACTGGCCGGTGTCATTGCAGATGCCTTTGGTCTGGCCGCCGCCATCTGGGTCGTGGCCGGCATCACCGCCGCTTCGGGTGTCGTCGTCGCCATCCGGATGTACGAGACCCACCGCCGGGACACGAACCACGCCGGATCATCAGCAGCCCGAATCCCCGACAACGCGGTTGCGGTGTCACCTCCTTGACCTTGTTGCCGCTGCGCACCAGTTATGACAACACTTCGATCGCGGTGACCAAGGTGATGGGACGCGAACGCGAGTTGACCAGGGCGTTCTTGGCCCTGCAGAGTCACTACCCCTTCGAACACCACTTCTGCCGGGTAGGAAGAGGCAACGAGAAGGGCCACGTGGAAAACCACGTCGACTACTCACGCCGGAACCTTCTGGTGCCCGTGCCGACGTTCGCGTCATGGGCTGCGCTCAACGAGTACCTGGGCGTCGCGTGTTATGTCGACCCGTCCTCAAAGCAGCGATCGAGACCTACGAGCGGACCGACCTCATCGACGACGCGGCCGTCGCCGCCTTCGAACGAAGCGGTGCCAATCGACACCGCCGGGAGGAAGAACTCGCCACCGTCAAGGTCAAGCTGAGGGAGACCGAGGAATCGATCGAGCGCTACCTTGTCGCCTTCGAGGTTCGCACTATGCCAGAAGCTCTTTGCGGAGAACGTATCCGATCCCTCGGCGTCCGGGTGGTCGAGCTACGTGAGCGCCGCGTCGACCTCGAGGCCACACTCGACGTCGACGCCGTCGTCCTCCCGACCGAGGACCAGATCGCCGCCATACGCGCCGAGCTACGCGAAGCCTTGGAGCGCGGTGACCGTGCTGTGCGCAAGCGGCTCCTTCAATCCGTTGTTGCGGAGGTCCGCGTCTTCAGCCGACACAAGATTCAGACTTACTTCCGCGTACCGGGTACGAACGACGCTTC
The DNA here is from genome assembly GCA_050996645.1 of Acidimicrobiales bacterium. Classification (GTDB taxonomy): domain Bacteria; phylum Actinomycetota; class Acidimicrobiia; order Acidimicrobiales; family Palsa-688; genus JBPCRR01. The sequence goes on from JBPCRR010000020.1 coordinate 4,655, forward strand.
GGAGAGCGCGGTTCGTGCACCGTGTACCAGGGTGGGCGCTGAGGGACTCGAACCCCCGACCACCGCCTTGTAAGGGCGGTGCTCTAACCACCTGAGCTAAGCGCCCGGGGCGCTCCATCGTAGAGGCCCCGGGTGCTCAGCGTCGGACCCACTGCGTCAGGCGCTCAGCCCGATGTCGGCCGGACGGTTCTTCTGCGGCCGACCCCGCTTGCGCTTTTGGGCCAGCATCCGACCGTTGACGAACAGTTGGCCTCCCCAGACGCCCCACGGCTCGCGCCGCTCGATGGCGCCGGTCAGGCACGGCTCAATCA
>JBPCRR010000202.1:0-2511 GCA_050996645.1 Acidimicrobiales bacterium
GGGTCGGGGAAGTCGACAGTGGCGCGGTTAGTGGCTCGGTTCTACGACGTCGAAGAAGGGGCGGTGAAGCTGGACGGCCACGACGTGCGAGACCTGACTCTGGCCAGCCTCAGGGCCAAGGTCGGAATCGTGCTCGACGAGGCATTCCTGTTCTCGGTGTCGATCCACGACAACATGGCCTACGGGCGTCCCGACGCCACGGCGGCGGAGGTCGAGGCCGCCGCGGCGGCCGCGGGCGCGCACGAGTTCATCGCCGAGTTGCCGCAGGCCTACGAGACGGTCGTGGGCGAGCGGGGCTACACCCTTTCAGGGGGCCAGCGCCAGCGAATTGCAATCGCGCGCACCCTGCTGGTCAACCCGCCGGTGTTGATCCTCGCCGACGCCACGAGCGCCATCGATGTCCAGGTCGAGCAGCGGATCCACGGATCGCTACGGGAGCTGATGCGCGACCGCACCACCCTCATCGTGGCCCACCGGCTGTCCACGATTAGCCTCGCCGAGAGGTTGGTCCCCCGCGACCGCGGCGCGGTGGTGGCCGATGGCACCCACGCCGAGCTGCTCGAGACCACCCCGCTGTACGCGGAGGTCCTCGCCCAGGCAGAGGAGCCTGAGGCCGTGGAAGCTGACGTGCTGGCTACGCCGTCGACCTCCTCCGGCGGCGGCTGATGGCCTGGGGCGGAGGGGGTTACGGGCCCGGGGGCGGTGGCTTCCACGGCGGTCCCGGGGCGGGCACCGCAACGGGGCTTCCTTTCGAAGGCATCCCGCCCGAGCGCCAGGCCGGCGTCGACCGCATTTTGGCCGACGAACCGGATCATGCGGAGCCCACGGTCAGCTTCACCCACCGGCCAGCGCCCGGCTCGGATCGTCGTCTCACGCTGTGGATGCTGCTCACCCGCTACCCGGGCCGGATGGCAGCCGCGGGTCTGCTCGTCGTCGTCACCGCGCTCAGCGCCCAGGCCGGTCCGAAGCTGACCGGCCTTGCGATCGAAAAGGGGGTGTTGCCGGGGCATCATCACATGGGCACCGTCGTGGTGATCGCCGGCCTCTACCTGCTCGCCCTCGTTGCCACCGCGCTCGCGCAGCGCTCTCAGGTCCGGGTGAGCGGACGGCTGGCGGCTTGGGTCATGAACGACCTCCGCGTCAAGATTTTCACCCACCTGCAGCGGCTGTCGCTCGACTTCTACACCGAGGAGAAGGCCGGCGTGATCATGAGCCGGATGACGAGCGACATTGAAAACCTCCAGCAGCTGTTGCAAGACGGTCTGGCGCAGTTCGCGGTACAGGGGCTCACCATGGTCGTGATCACGGCGGTCCTTTTCACCATGAATGTGCGTCTTGCGCTCGTGACCGTCGTCCTCGTGGTGCCGATCCTCACCTTGATGTCGATGTGGTTTCGCCGGGCGTCGGAGCAGGGCTACGACAAGGTGCGCGACGGCATCGCCAACGTGCTCTCTGATCTGTCGGAGAGCCTCCACGGAGTCCGGGTGGTGGCAGCCCACAACCGCCAGCGCCACAACGTGGTCCATCACCGCAACGTCGTCGGGCGCTACCGAGCGGCCAATTACTACACCGCCGAGATCAACGCCATCTACGGGCCCGGCACCCAGCTGCTCGGGATCCTGGGCCAGGCGGTGTTGCTCGCCATTGGCGGCGACATGGTGGTGCACCACCAGCTGACGCTAGGGACCCTGGTGGCGTTCCTCCTGTATCTCAGCCGCTTCTTCCAGCCCATCCAGCTGCTGGTACAGCAGTACAACCTCTACCAACAGGGCCAGGCTTCCATCAACAAGCTGCGTGGCCTGCTCGACGTGCAGCCGAGCGTGACCGAGGTCCCGGGCGCGCTGGAGCTTCCCCCGATCAAGGGCTCGATCAGCTTTGAACGGGTGTCGTTCGCCTATGAGCCCGGGCTGGAGGTGCTCCACGACGTGGACATTTTGATCCGCCCCGGCGAGACCGTCGCCTTCGTCGGGCCCACCGGTGCTGGTAAGTCCACCCTGGCCAAGCTGGTGACCCGCTTCTACGACCCCACCGCGGGACGGGTGCTGATCGACCAACACGACCTGCGGGGGGTCACGCTGTCGTCGCTTCGCCGGCAGCTCGGCGTGGTCCCCAAGGAGCCGTTCCTCTTCGCCGGCGCCGTAAGGGACAACGTGGCGTTCGCCCGAGCCGACGCAAGCGACGCGGAGGTGGAGCAGGCCGTGCGGGCGGTGGGGTTGGACGAAGTCGTCGATCGCCTCCCGCTCGGCCTCGACACCTTGGTGCACGAGCGGGGCCAAACCCTGTCGTCGGGGGAGCGCCAGCTGATCGCACTGGCCCGGGCGTTCCTCGCCCAGCCCCGGGTGCTGGTGCTCGACGAGGCCACTTCCAACCTGGACCTGCAGTCCGAGACCCGCATCGAACACGCCCTCGACGTGCTGCTGGCCGGCCGCACCGCCATCTTGATAGCCCACCGGCTCTCCACGGCCCGAAAAGCCGACCGGATAGTGGTGATCGACGGCGGTCGGGTGGTTG
>JBPCRR010000240.1:0-4818 GCA_050996645.1 Acidimicrobiales bacterium
GGCAAGGGCATCTCGTCGTATCCGCATCCACGCCTGATGCCGCAGTTCTGGGAGTTCCCGACCGTGTCGATGGGAATCGGCCCTCTCAACGCCATATACCAGGCGCACTTCAACCGCTACCTGCACCACCGCCGAATCAACGACACGTCCCAGAGCCGGGTGTGGTGTTTCCTCGGCGACGGCGAGTGCGACGAGCCCGAGAGCCTCGGGGCTCTGTCTCTGGCCGCCCGCGAGCAGCTCGACAACCTGGTGTTCATCGTCAACTGCAACCTGCAGCGCCTGGACGGCCCGGTGCGGGGCAACGGCAAGGTGATCCAGGAGCTCGAAGCCACCTTCCGCGGCGCCGGCTGGAACGTGATCAAGGTGGTGTGGGGCTCCAAGTGGGACGAGTTGTTGGCCCGCGACGTCGACGGCGTGCTGCTCAACAAGATGAACACCAGCGTCGACGGGGACTTCCAGAAGTACGCCACAGAGGACGGGGCTTACATCCGTCAGCACTTCTTCGGCCCTGATCCCCGCCTGAGGGCTCTGGTGGAGCATCTACCCGACGACGACCTTCGTAACCTGCCCCGCGGCGGCCATGACTACCGCAAGCTCTACGCGGCGTACAAGGCGGCGACCGAGACCACCGGGCAGCCAACGGTGATCCTGGCCAAGACGATCAAGGGATGGACCCTCGGGCCGGAGATCGAGGCACGCAACTCGACACACCAGATCAAGAAGATGAACGCCGCCCAGCTCAAGCTCCTGCGGGACCGCCTCTACCTCAACGAGGAGATACCCGACGAGGCCCTGGACTCTGACGACCCGCCGTTTTTCCGCCCCAGTGACGACAGCGTCGAGTACCGCTACATGATGGCGCGGCGAGCGGCGCTCAACGGCTCGCTCCCCCACCGCGTCGTGAGGGCCAAGGCCTTGCCGGCGCCGCAGGACAAGACCCTCGCCGAGTTCGACGCCGGCTCGCCCAAGCGCGCGGTTTCGACAACCATGGCCTTCGCGGTCATGTTGCGCAACCTGCTGCGCGACAAGGGGATCGGCCAGCGCATCGTGCCGATCATCCCCGACGAGGCCCGCACCTTCGGACTGGACGCTCTGTTCAAGGCGGTGAAGATCTACGCCCCGCTCGGCCAGTTGTACGAGCCGGTGGACTCTCAGCTGATGCTGTCATACACCGAGAGCAAGGACGGCCAGATCCTCGAGGAGGGCATCAGCGAAGCAGGTGCCATGGCCGACTCCACCGCCGCCGGCACCGCGTACGCGACGTGGGGCCAGCCGATGATCCCGTTCTTCATCTTCTATTCGATGTTCGGCTTCCAGCGGGTTGGCGACTTGATCTGGGCATTTGGCGACATGCGCGGCCGCGGCTTCCTTCTCGGCGCCACCGCCGGGCGCACCACGCTCCTCGGCGAGGGACTGCAACACGACGACGGCCACTCCCTAGTCCTTGCCTCGACGGTTCCCAACGTCATGGCCTACGACCCTGCGTTCGCCTACGAGGTCTCCACGATCATCGGCGCCGGCATCCGCCGCATGTACGGGGAGTCGCCCGAGGACGTCTTCTACTACCTCACCCTTTACAACGAGAACTACCCGATGCCGCCGAAACCCGATGGCGCCGACGAGGGGATACTCGCTGGGCTCTATCGCTTCGCGCCGGCGCCGGCGGCCGACAGCGGGTCCCCCAGGCGGGCCACCATCCTGTTCTCGGGCAGCGCCTCACAGGCGGCCCTGGAAGCACAGCGCCTGCTCGCTGCCGACCACGAGGTGGCCGCCGAGTTGTGGTCGGCGACCAGCTACAAGGCCCTTCGGGAAGACGCCCTCTCCGCCGAGCGCTGGAACCGCCTGCACCCCGGCGAGGCACCCCATACCCCGTATGTGACCGAGGCCCTGGGCCAGGCGGAGGGGCCGGTCGTCGCGGTCACCGACTTCATGAAGGCGGTGCCTGACCAGATCGCGCGCTGGGTTCCGGGGCACTTCATCCCGCTCGGCACCAACGGCTTCGGGCGCAGCGACACCAGGGAGGCACTGCGCCGGCATTTCGAAACCGACGCCGCCCATGTCGTGGTGGCGGTCCTCGACGGGCTGCGGGCCACCGGCGAGGGCAAGGCCGAGGAGGTCCAGGACGCCATCAAGCGATATCAGATCGATCCCGACCTCCCCGACCCGCGCACGGCTTAGGCCGAGTAGTGCCCAACACCGCGCCGACCATCTGAGCCGTCGCTCGGGAGGTCGCAAGCGCGCTGGGTCACAAGGACCCGGTGGCGGGGACCTAGGCTCAGCGAGCGTGCCGGACGCGAAGCTCTCCCTGGCCCAGGAGCCCGAGGCGGACAAGCTGCTCTCTCGGGACCCCCTGGCGCTCCTGATCGGAATGGTCCTCGACCAGCAGGTCCCCCTCGAGCGGGCGTTCAGCGCCCCCCGAGACCTGAAGCAACGCCTCGGCAGGAACCTCGACGCCCGCGAGCTGGCGGCGATGGACCCAGATCAGCTCGCGGCCGTCTTCTGCCAACTCCCTGCGCTGCACCGGTTCCCGGCCGCCAACGCCAAGCGGGTGCAGCAGCTCTGCCGGATCGTCGTCGACGACTACGGGGGCAAGGCAGCCGACGTCTGGACGACCGCCAAGACCGGCGAGGAGCTGCTCCGCCGGATCAAGGCCCTACCGGGCTTCGGCGAGCAAAAGGCGCGCATCTTCGTCGGCCTTCTCGGCAAGCAGCTCGGGGTGCGTCCATCGGGATGGCGCGAGGCTGCGGGGGCATTTGGTCAGCCCGGCACACACATGTCGGTGGCCGACATCACCGACTCAGAGTCGCTGGGTCGGGTGCGGGCGTACAAGCAGCAACGCAAGGCCGCCGCCAAGGCAGGCGACGTCACCGCCTAGACGCCTCGCCGGCGCGGATGGTGCCGTGGCCGACGGTGATCAACGTCCCGCCTGTCGCAGCTACTCCTGCCTGTCCATCCAGCCGAGGAGGATGGCCACCGCCCGAGGGTCGTGGCGGAGACGATGCCCGGCGCCGGCGAGGACCCGCAGCTCCACGCCGCCGTCGGCGGCGTCGGCGAGCGCGCGGGCGTCGAGCATCGGGACCACCTCATCGTTGGCTCCATGCACGAGCAGGATCGGCCGAGGGGGGATCTTGCCTATCAGGCTCAACGGCCGTACCTCGCGAAGCTCGCGAGCCCAGGCGTCAAGGTCGGGGGGGAACGCTGGGTCCCGTATCACCCCGACGGTCCGCGCCTGGGCGACGAACCTGCGAGCATCCATGGCCCGGTCCCCGAAGTCCGCCGGCGCGGAGAACGCCGCCACCCCCCGGATCCGGTTGTCCTCGCCGGCGGCGCACAACGCCAGGGCGCCCCCGGCGGCGAAACCGCACACCCACACGGCGTCGACCCCGGGGGTCTCGAGCAGGTGGTCAACCGCGGCCCGGAGATCGGCGAGCCAACCTCCCAGGGAGAAGTTGCCTTCCGAGCGCCCGGTGCCCCGGAAGCTAAAGGTGAGCACTACCCACCCGGTGTCGGCGGCCAACCTTTCCGCGAGGTCGGTATAACCGCTGCCGGGACCCTCGGCAAGGTTTGGCGTGCTCGGGAAGCCGTGGCAGAGCACCAGGCCGTGGTGCCCCAATCCGGTGGCCGTCGGGCGGGCCAGGTAGGCCGCGAGGGTCAGGCCGTCGGAGAGCAGCGACAGCGACTCCCCGGTCGTGGCTGACGTGGCGGTGGTCATCGCAGCCCACTCTGGCACGTCGCCACCGGAGCCGAGCCGGCGGGGGCGCGCGTGAGGGGCCGCACCGGGTCGGCGCGGCCCCTCAACGACAACGTGATTCTGGTTTGGCAGGAAGCTCCGCTTGTTTCGCCGGGTGGGACCAACTCCCGACCGTCACTTCCCGGGTGACTGGTTTGGATTCACCAGGTGGTCCAGCGGCCGCCTAGCGGCCAGCCACCTCCGAAGTCCCAGACAGTTGACTGATCAGCTGGACCACCTCCTTTCCTCGGTGGAGCGATGATAGCGCCGCGGCCCCATGCGCAACAGGCATTTTCCCGGCCAGATAGGGTGCGCGGGTGGCCCTTTACGCCCTGGAAGACTTGGTGCCCGAGATAGACCCCGCGGCGTTCGTCCACCCAGACGCCACCGTGATCGGCGCGGTGAAAGTCGGACCTCGCAGCAGCGTGTGGCCCGGCGCGGTCCTGCGCGGCGACTACGGCCGGATAGTCGTGGGCGAGGCCACCTCGGTCCAAGACGGTGCGATCATCCACGCCACCTCCGATCTGGACACCCTGATCGGGTCGTGGGTCGTGATCGGCCACCTCGCCCACCTGGAGGGCTGCACCGTGGAGGACCGCGCCTTGATCGGGGTTGGCTCGATCGTCTTGCACCGGGCCCGTGTGGGCAGCGGTGCAACGGTCGGCGCGGGGGCAGTGGTGACAAACGACATGGAGGTCCCGCCGGCGGCGTTGGCCGTTGGCGTCCCAGCGCAGATCAAGGCCGGCCGGAGCCATCCCGAGCTGATCGAGCTGATGGCGAAGGTCTATGTCGACAACACCGGCCGCTACCGCGAGGGCCTGCGTCGCATCGACGGCTAACTGAAGGGGGCGGCCTCACAGCCCGCTGCGGATCCGGCTGGGAGCGCTCGCTGTAATGCGCTCGGGCAGGTCGCGACCCTGAGGCCGAAATGTTTCCCAGATTTGCAGATTTGCCTTGACACACGAACACTTGTTCGGGTATACTGATCTCAACGCCTCGTGGTCGGGCACAACGACCTCCTCTTCCACAAGTACAGATCTCTTGGGTCCATGAGGAGTTGGGCGTGTCGGAGCTGGTTTTGGCGGCGA
>JBPCRR010000255.1:0-2520 GCA_050996645.1 Acidimicrobiales bacterium
GCGAAACACACCAGGCGTGACCGGCTTCGTGGGGCTCGGGGCGCGCCCGACTCCTCTTTCCCGACGCGAAGTCGACAACATCTTGCAGGTCAAGCCCGAGGACGGCGAGGGCTCACAGCGCAAGAGCCGCCCCCGCCTCGAGTACGAGGTTGGGGAGTCCGTGCGAGTGCGCGAGGGCCCTTTCGCCGACTTCAGCGGCACCATCGCAGAGATCAACGAGGACCAGCTCAAGCTGAAGGTTCTCGTCAACATCTTCGGTCGGGAGACCCCCGTCGAGCTCGAGTTCGCCCAAGTGGCGAAGCTGTAAGGAGCCCTCAGACATGGCCAAGCGGCGCGTCGTCGCAATCGTCAAGATCCAGCTCCCCGCCGGCAGGGCCACGCCCGCGCCTCCGGTGGGTACCGCCCTCGGGCCCCACGGCGTGCAGACCATGGAGTTCGTCAAGCAGTACAACGCCGCGACCGAGGACAAGGTCGGCCAGGTCATCCCCGTGGAGATAACCATCTACGAGGACCGCTCGTTCACGTTCGTGTTGAAGACCCCGCCCACCCCGGTGCTGATCCGCCAAGCCGCCGGGGTGGAAAAGGGCGCCTCCACCACGGGCAAGGAGACCGTCGGGACCATAACCGACGCGCAGCTGACCGACATCGCCCAGATCAAGATGCCCGACCTCAACGCCAACGACATCGAAGCCGCCAAGGCCCAGGTTGCCGGCACCGCCCGCAGCATGGGCGTCAAGGTCGGCTAGCGAGCTCGGAGACAAACCCCCGGAGCGAGGAGGACCTCACCCCGCCCGTACACCAGCCAACAAGGAGAGGGAGGCATCATGCCGAGCAAGGGAAAGAAGTACCTCGACGCGCTGAAGCGCGTCGACCGGACCAAGGCCTACTCGCCGATCGAGGCGCTCGACCTGGTCAAGACCCTGGCCCATGCCGGCTTCGACGAGAGCGTCGAGCTGGCGGTGCGCCTCGGCATCGACCCCCGCAAGGCGGACCAGGTCATCCGCGGCACGGTCGCCCTGCCGGCGGGCACGGGCAAGGAGGTGAGGGTGGCGGTCTTTGCCACCGGCGCCGCTGCCGACGCCGCGCGAGCGGCCGGCGCCGATGTGGTGGGATCCGACGACCTGGTTGCCCGCGTGGAGGGCGGGTTTATGGACTTCGACGTCGCCATCGCAACCCCTGACCAGATGGGCCAGGTCGGCAAGCTCGGCCGCAAGCTGGGACCTCGCGGCCTGATGCCGAACCCCAAGACCGGCACCGTGACCGCAGACGTGGCCAAGGCGGTAGGCGAGTTCAAGGGGGGGAGGGTCGAGTACCGCGCGGACACCCGTTCACGAGGCGTGGTGCAGGTCCCGATCGGCAAGGTCAGCTTCACCAAAGAGCAGCTCCTGCGGAACTTCCGGGCGGTCCTCGACGAGATCAACCGCGCCAAGCCGGCGGCCTCCAAAGGCCGCTACGTCCGTTCGATCTCGGTGTCGTCGACCATGGGCCCCGGTGTCGACGTCGACCTCAACCAGCTGCGCGTCAGCGACGAGGAGCTCGCGGCGGCGAGTTAGCAGCCTGGCGAGCCACGCGGGTAGGGCTCAGGGACAAATCCCGCTACCCTCATTTGGGGCGTTTATATCGTTTCGTATATGGTAGGCTGAGCGATGATGTACGGGGCCTTCATACGTGAGATGCGACGTTCGAGACACCTGAGTCAGGAGGCTTTGGCCGGGATCGCGGGTATCAGCCAGCCGAACCTCTCCGCCTACGAGCGCGGCCGGCGGATCCCGAGCGCGGATACGCTCAACAAGCTGGCTCTGGCGTGTGGCTATCAACTCGCGGCGACCGACGGCGACAAGCACATCTGGTGTGCTTTGCCCGGCGATGGGACCCCGTCTCGCGCGCATGCGGATGCTCGTCAGGGATTCGAGAAGCTGGCGTCTTCGGCATCCTCGTGGAGTGGCATCAGACCAGCAGCGTCTCCACCTCGTAGCGCGCGATCTGTGCGTCGGCAGTAACGATTCGCAGACGGAGTTCACGGGCCTGCGCGACCAGGAGCCGGTCGAAGGGATCTCGATGAAGAGGCGGCAGCTCCCCTACTGCCAGAGCGTGAGTATGCTGCACCGGGAGCGGGTCCGCGCCGATCGCTCGCATGCGGGCGGGGACATAGCGCTCGGGATCGTCAGGCAGGCTGAGCCTGCCGAGCTGGACCTTGATGACGATCTCCCAGGAGCTGGCAGCAGAGAACAGCAGCTGGTTGCCCGGGTCCTCGAGGGAGCTGATGTGGCCTCCAAGCCGCTCGGGTTCGGCCAGCAGCCAAAGAAAGACGTGGGTATCGAGTAGGAGTCGCACGCTCAGCGCTCGAAGCCGTCCAGCACATCGTCGCCGAGGGGCGCGTCGAAATTGTCAGGGATGCCAAGGCGGCCGCGATCGATCCCGAACGCACGAGGAGCCCTCGTACCGAGCGCCACGAGACGAGCAGCCGGTTCGCCGCGGCGGGTGATGACGACCTCTTCGCCGCCCGCAACATCATCCAAC
>JBPCRR010000267.1:0-3157 GCA_050996645.1 Acidimicrobiales bacterium
TACCCGGCGGTGTCGTACCCGACCTACGAGATGGGGGCGCTCCTCGCGGGGCTGCGGGCGGTGCCGGTCCCGGTCGACAAGGACTGGTGTCTGGACCTGTCGCAGGTCGCCGACGCCGATGCCGAGCGCGCCCTGCTGCTGTGGGTCAACACACCTGGCAATCCCGCGGGCGGGCTCGACGACCTCGAGGCGGTGGCGGCGTGGGGGCGCGAGCGCGGGGTGCTCGTTGCAAGCGACGAGTGCTACGCCGAGTTCACGTGGGAGGGCCCGCCGCGCACGATCCTCGGCCAGGCCTCTAGTGGCTCGAGCCTCGAAGGCGTCTTGGCGGTGCACTCGTTGTCGAAGCGATCCAACCTGGCGGGGCTGCGCGTCGGGTGGTACGCGGGCGACCCGGCGGTGGTCGCCTATTTGCGGGAGGTCCGAAAGCACGCGGGTCTGATGGTGCCCGGGCCGGCCCAGCGAGCCGCGGTGGCAGCGCTTTCGGACGCCTCGCACGTGGAGGCGCAGCGGGATCGCTACCGCTCCAGACTGTTGCGCCTGCAGGAGATCTTCGCGGCCCTGGGGGCGCCGGCACAGCTGCCGGGCGGTGGGTTCTACCTGTGGGTGCCGGCGCCCGGCGGCGACGCCTGGGGATGGGTGGAGGAACTGGCCGCCAAAGGGGGAATGCTGGTGTCTCCCGGGGACTTCTACGGACCCGCCGGCGCCGGGCACGTGAGGGTTGCGGCGGTGGCCCCCCACGAACGACTCGATCTGGTGGCTTCCCGTTTGGGGTTGCCGACACAACCGTAAGGCGCCCCCACACGCCTGTCGTGGCGGCTGCTCGCGTCACTACGGTGGGATCGCATGTCCGAAGATTCGGGAAGCCGTCCCATGGACGCTGGGCCGCTCGCCGGCGTGAAGGTGGTCGAGCTGGCGGCGTACCTGGCCGGACCATTCGCCTCGATGATGCTTGCCGACCTCGGGGCGGAGGTGGCCAAGGTGGAGCCGCCGCGGGGGGAGCCCTTCCGGCGGTTCCTCCGGCCCTCGGCCCCGGTGAGCCCGCAATTTGCCAACGTCAACCGCAACAAGGCCAGCGTCCTGTTGGATCTGAAACAGCCGGCCGGTCGCGAGGCGTTCGCAGAGTTGCTGGGCGGCGCCGACGTGCTCCTTACCAACTGGCGCCCTGGAGCGCTGGCAAGACTCGGGCTCGATGACGCCGCCTTAGCCGAGGCCAATCCTCGGCTGGTGCGCTGCTACCTCACCGGGTTCGGCCGCGACGGTCCGGACGCGGACCGTCCGGCGTTCGATCCCATCATCCAGGCCCATGCGTCGATGACCACCACCTGGGGGACCGACGACCATCCCGAGGTAGCGCCGAACTACCTAGCCGACTCCATCGCTGCGACGATGACCGTCCAGGCGGTGCTGGCCGCTTTGGTGTCGCGAGCCGGCAGCGGGAAAGGGGAACGGGTGGAGGTGGCGATGCTCGATGCCGTCTCGTACTTCTCCTACCCGTCCGCCCTGGCGCACCGCACCTTTCTCGACCACACTGCCGGTGCCGGCGCTGGTCCCAACCCCCACGCACGCCCGGCGCGCCCGATCGCCGCGGCCGACGGCTGGCTGGTGGTCAGCCCGGTGAGCAAGGTCCAGATCGAGGGAGCGCTCGCCGCAGTGGGCCGCCCGGAGCTCGCGAGCAGGTTGATCGCCGACCTCGATGGGCCCCGCCTGGCCGACGCGCTCACCGCCGAGATCGAAAAGGTCACCCGGACCGGGCCTGTCGAGCGGTGGTTGGCAGCGTTCGGCGCGCACGACGTGCCGGCGGCACGCTGCCTCAGCACCGAGGAGCACTTCGACGATCCCCAGGTCCGTCACAACGACATCTACTCGATCGAGGAGTGGCCGGGGCTCGGCCGCGTGCGCCAGGTCCGCTACCCGGCCCGGTACACCTCGTGGCCCCGCCTGGGGACGCGCACGCCGGTGAGGCTGTTGCCGGAGCTCGGAGCCCGCGATGCGCTTTGACGACGATGAGCTGCACCGTGACCTGCGCGATGGCGTGCGGCGTGTATGCGCCAAGTTCCCCGACACCTACTGGCGCGACCTCGACGCCCGCCACGAGTTCCCCTGGGAGTTCTACGAGGCCATTGCCGCCGGCGGCTGGATCGGTGTGGCCATGCCGGCCTCCCACGGCGGCGGCGGCCTAGGGATCGCGGAGGCGTCGTTGGTGCTCGAGGAGGTCGCCGCATCCGGCGCCGCCATGAACGGCTGCAGCGCGATCCACCTCTCGATGTTCGGGATGAACCCGATCATCAAACACGGCTCGACAGAGCTGCAGGACCGCTACATCCCAGAGGTCGTCACCGGCAGGCTCCACGTGGCGTTCGGCGTCACCGAGCCTGACGCCGGCACCGACACCACCAACATCGCCACCCGCGCCACACGACGCGGCGACCACTACGTGGTGCGGGGCCGGAAGGTCTGGATGAGCAAGGCCACGCTCTGCCAGAAGGTCCTCCTGCTCGTGCGGACCACGCCGCTAGAGGAGGTGAGAAAGCGCACGGAGGGCTTGACGTTGCTCTTCGCTGACCTCGAGTCGCCGGCGGTGGACATTCGGCCGATCCCCAAGCTCGGCCGCAACGCCGTGGTCTCCTGCGAGGTGACCTTCGACGACCACCTGGTGCCGGTCGACCACCGGGTGGGCGAGGAAGGCCAGGGATTCCGCTACCTCCTCGACGGCCTCAACCCCGAGAGGATCCTCGTGGCGTCCGAGGCGCTCGGTATCGGGCGGGTGGCGCTCGACAAGGCGGTTGCATACGCAAACCAACGAGTCGTGTACGGCCGTCCGATCGGAGCCAACCAGGGGATCGCGTTCCCGCTGGCCGAGGCGTACGCCAACCTGCACGCGGCGGAGCTGGTGGTTCGCGAGGCGGCGTGGCGCTACGACGAGGGCATGGCGTGCGGCGAGCAGGCCAACATGGCGAAGCTCCTGGCGTCGGACGCGGCCTTCTACGCTGCAGACCGGGCGATGCAGACCCACGGCGGGTTCGGCTACGCCACCGAGTACGACATCGAGCGTTACTGGAAAGAAGCGCGGCTGATGAAGATCGCACCGATCCCTCAGGAGATGGTGCTCAACTACCTCGCCGAGCACGTGCTCGGGCTGCCCAGGTCCTACGGCGCG
>JBPCRR010000294.1:0-9361 GCA_050996645.1 Acidimicrobiales bacterium
GGCGTCCTGGATGGCGTTGGCTATCAACGCTCCGCTCACACCCGGGCGCGGCGGCTCCCCGGCCGGGTAGACGTCGGTCACGACGAGCACGTCCGCGTCCACGAAGGCGTCGGCGAAGTCAGCCCAAAGCGCCTCGGTCCTGGAGTAGCGGTGCGGCTGGAAGACCACCACGACCCGCTGCCAGCCCCCCGCGCGCGCCGCCTCGAGTACCGGCTTCACCTCGCCCGGAAGGTGGCCGTAGTCATCGACGAAGGTCACCCCCTCCGCCTCGCCACGGCGCTCGAAGCGTCGCCGAACACCCTTGTACCCGTCGAGCGCGCCTACGGCGTCGGACCAGCCGACGCCGAGGGCGGCGGCCATGGCCAGGGCTCCGCACGCGTTGCGGGCGTTGTGCACGCCGGGGACGGGCACCTTGACTTCGCCAATTGCGGTGCCGAACGCGCGGAGGTCGAAGGTCGTGAAGCCTCGCCCGAGGGCTACCTTGCTCATGTGGTAGTCGGCACCGGCTGAGGTTCCGTAGGTGGTCACCGGCGGCTCAGCGGTGCCGGGCATGTCGAGCGCCCCACGGGCCAGGGCTGCCACGCCGGGATCGTCGAGGGAGATCACCCGAGGCCCGGGTGCACCCGCCACAAAGCGCGCGAACGCCGCTTGCTGGCGCGAGAAGTCCCCGTAGTGGTCCAAGTGATCCGGCTCGACGCTGGTCACCACGACGGCGGTCGCCCCGAGCTCGAGGAAGGTACCGTCGCTCTCGTCGGCCTCCACCACCAGCCACTCGCCTCGCGCCCACGCCGCCCCCGTTCCGGTTACGCCCAGGGACCCGCCTATGACGTAGGAGGGTTCGAAGCCGCCACGCTGCATCATCGCTGCGAGCATCGAAGATGTGGTGGTCTTGCCGTGGGTGCCCGCCACCGCCACCGTGCGGCGCTGCGAACATATGGCTGCGAGGATCTCGGCCCTGCGGACCACGGGGATCCCCAACCGGAGGGCTTCGACCACCTCCACGTTCGAAGTGGGCACCGCGCTGGAGACCGCCACGACCTCGGCGCCGGCCACGGCGGCCGCCTCATGGCGGGAGCGGGTGGCCACGCCAGCCTCTGCCAGGTGGGCGAGCACGCCGGAGTCTCTCTGGTCGCTGCCGCTCACCGCGTGGCCCATGGACGCCAGAACCTCCGCGATGGCGCTCATGCCCGAGCCCCCTACACCGACTACATGGATCCGCCGTGGATGGCTCAAGTCGATCACCGGGCTTCGGCCTCGACCAGGGCGGCGACCTGGTCGGCCGCGTCGGGCCGAGCAAGGCGCCGAGCCGCCTCACCCATCTTCGCCAGCCGCTCCAGGTCTGCGACCAACGCGTCGATCTCGTCCGCCAGGCGGTGGGAGTCGAGCTCCCGGTCGTCCACCACGACGGCGGCGCCGGCCTCGGCGACGCGCCGGGCGTTGACGGCCTGGTGGTCACCTGGAGCGCCGGGCAAGGGCACCAGTATCGCTGGGAGCCCGGCGGCAGCCAACTCGAAGATGGAGCCGGCTCCCGCTCGGTGCACCGCGAGGTCCGCGGCCGCGTAGGCAAGGTCCATGCGCTGCTCGAAGCGCAGCTGTTGGTACACGAGCCCTCCCGGGACCGCCGTCGGGCACGCCGCGCTGACCTCGGCGAAGTCGCGCTCTCCGATCACGTGGCGGATCGCAAACCCGCTCCGACCTCGCCAAGCCTGAGCGAGGGCGACTACCGCCAGGTTGATCCGGCGAGACCCGAGGGAGCCACCGGCGGCCACTATGACATGCCCGCCGACGGGCAGTCCCAGCTTGCGGCGCGCCGCCATCATGGCGCCCGGGCCGCGATCGATAGCGGCCATCTCGGGACGCAGCGGGTTGCCGGTGACTACTGCGTTCGGCAGTGCCGTCCCCTCGAACGCCGCAGCCACGGCGGCGGCGCGGCGGGCCGCGAAGCGGTTCGCGAGACCGGGGACGGCGTTTTGCTCAGCCACCACCAAGGGAATCCGCCAGACCCGTGCGGCGATGGCGCACGGCAGGCTCGCATAGCCTCCCACCGACAGCACCACCGAGGGTCTCCGGCGGCCTAGGAGGACTACCGCGCCAGCCGTCGCCGCCATCAGGCCGATCACTGCGGAGACACTGGCCAGGCTCAGGCGGCGGGCCACGCCGCGACCGGGCAGCAAGGTGATGCTGAACCCTGCCTCGGGCACGATCGTGGCCTCCATGCCCCTCTTGGAGCCGACGAAGTGGATCGCCTCGGGGGGATGGCCCCGCCCGCCAAGGGCCCGCGCCACCGCCACCGCGGGCAGCACGTGGCCGCCGGTGCCGCCGCCGGCTATCACCGCGTATGTGCCCCGCCGGCCGGTCACCCCTTCGACGGGTTCGTAGGAGTGCTTAGCCGCCGCCAAGTCAGCCCTTGACGGCGATGTTGGTGAGGACCCCCGCGCCGAACATGGCTATCACCAGCGATGTCCCGCCGAAGGACACGAACGGGAGGGGTACGCCCGTCACCGGCAGGAGCCCCACGACCGCTCCGATGTTGATGATCGCCTGGGACACCAGCCACGCCGTGATCCCGGCGGCCACCAGAGCGCTGTAGGTGCTGGTGGCCCTACAGGCGATCCTCGTCCCGATGAGGCCCAGGGCAAGGAACAGCCCGGCTAGCAGCACCCCACCGACCAGCCCGGTCTCCTCGCCGACCACGGCGAAGATGAAGTCGGTCTTTGCATTCGGAAGATATCCCGAGCTGCCGATGCTCGAACCGATGCCGTCGCCGATGAGACGACCGTGGCTGAGGAAGGCGAGGGCCTGGACCGACTGGTAGCCGGAGTCGCCGGCGTCGGATTGGGGATGTATGAACGCTGTCAATCGCCGCCAGCGGTAGGGCGCCGCCATGGCCATGACGAGCCCTGCTCCGCCCGCCAGGCCAAGTACTCCGAGCAGGGGCTTCCAGGGCAGCCCGGCGGTGAAGACCATGGCCAAGGCGATGCACACGAGCACCATCGTCGTGCCCATGTCGGGTTGCTTCATCACGAGCACTACCAACACACCGACCACCAGGAGCACCGGCATCAGCTGGTAGCGCCACTGCGGGCGCGCTGATCGGCGGTCGATGACGTCGGCCGCGAAGAACACCAGCGCCAGCTTGGCTAGCTCGGACGGCTGTATCTGAAGCGAGGCGTTGCCCAACCACCTCGACGCCCCCGAAGCGCGCACACCCACGCCGGGTACCAGCACCGCAACGAGCAGAACAACGGTGGCCGCCATGCCAAGAGGAGCGAGGCGCCGCCACGCGCGGTGGTCCACCCGGATCGCGATAGCCAAACCTGCCGATCCCACCACCAGCCACACGAGCTGGCGTTCGAAGAAGTGCCAGGGACTGCCGTAGTGGCGGAGGCTCTCGACCGAGGAGGCGGACAGGACCATGACCAGGCCGATGAGGCTGAGAACGACCACCGCCGCCAGCAGCACCGATGCGCTCCCGGGCCAGCGCGTCGATGGGTCCCGGGGTTGCGGCTTGGTTGCTGCACCGGCGGGGCGGCGGGGTTGGCCTGCGCCGGTGCGCCGACCGGCAGCCGACGGTGGCCGGCGGTCAGTTGTCGCGGTCATCGTCTTGCCTCCCTGACACGATCTTGCGGACCAGCGCGGCGAAATGGTCGCCGCGCTCGGAGTAGGACGCGTACCAATCGAAGCTGGCGCAGCCCGGGGAAAGCAGAACCGTGTCGCCAGGAACGGCAGCCGCTGCGGCCAGCTCGACCGCCGCCTCCATGCTCTTGGCTTCCCAGGTCGCAGCCTTGCCACGAAATGCTCCGCTCACCTCGGGGGCCGCCTCGCCGATGCCGACCACCGCTTTCACGGGAGGGGCAAGGGATGACAGGACTGAGAGGTCGAGGCCCTTGTTGCGCCCTCCGGCGATGAGGACCACGGAGTCGAAGCCTTCGACGGCGGCTCGGACCGAGGCCGGAGTGGTCGCCTTCGAGTCGTCGTACCACCCGACCCCACCGGCCTCGGCGACCAGCGTCACCCGGTGTGGGAGTGCCGGCGCGTGGCGGAGGCCGCGCGCGCAAGACGGGAGGTCGGCGCCCGCTGCCCAGGCGACGGCGGCGGCTGCGAGGGCGTTTGCCCGGTCGTGGGGGAGGCTGCGGGGCAACGCCTCGACACCCATCAGGAGCTGCCCGCCTGGCCCGAGCAGGCTCGGTCCCTGCTCGCTGAAGTCGCAGTCGGAGCGCCGGGTGGAGAAACAGACCTCGCGCACACCCTGGGGCAGCGAGGCCGCCGCCGACATCACGGTCGGGTCCTCGGCGTTGACGACCGCTGAGTCGCCAGGGGCCTGGTTGGCCCACACCCGCGCTTTTGCCGTGGCGTAGTGTGCCGGGATCGGGTGCCAGTCAAGATGATCGTCGCTGATGTTGAGCCAGCAGCTGATCCAGGGATGGAACTCCTGTGAGAAATGGAGCTGAAAGGAGGAGACTTCAGCCACGATGACATCGGCATCCTCGCTCACGGCGCCCACGAGGGGACGCCCGACATTCCCCGCAAGCACAACGCGCCTACCGGCCTCGCGCAGGATGCCGGCAACCCAGGTCGCCACGGTCGTCTTACCGTTGGTTCCGGTGACAGCCACCAGCGCGGGCGCGGTGCCTCGCTGGCCCCGCTCCGCGAGCAGTCGCCACGCGACCTCGATCTCGCTGACGACGGGGGTCCCCGCCTCCTCGGCCAAGGCGTAGACCGGATGCGTGGGAGCGACGCCGGGGCTCGGGACCACCTGGTCGACCTGCTGGACCAGGGCGGCAAGCAGCCCGGCGTCGGGAGCCACGACCATGTCGACTCCCGCGGCGGCCGCAGCCTGAGCGCTATCGGGCCCGGGGTGGTCCTCGATGACTATCGGCGGCTCCTCCCGAGCGCTGAGCACACCGGCCAGGTCCTGGCCCGTCAAGCCGAAACCGACCACGAGGCTCCGGGTCACCCGGTGCCTCCCTTGGCGAGGAAGTCCGCGTAGAACGCTCCGAGCGCAAGGGCCGTGAAAACGCCCGCCAAGATCCAGAACCTGACGATCACGGTGATCTCGGGCCAGCCGAGCAGCTCGAAGTGGTGGTGGATAGGAGCCATTCGCAGCACCCGCCGGCGGGTCAGCCTGAAGCTCGCGACCTGCACGATCACCGACACCGTCTCGAGCACGAAAAGACCGCCGATGACGGGCAGAAGGAGGTCCAAGTTGAGCAGCAGGGCCAAGGAGGCCATGGCGGCGCCAACGCCGAGGGACCCTGTGTCGCCCATGAAGATCCGGGCCGGCGCGGCGTTCCACCACAAGAACCCCGCGCACGCTCCCATCATCGCCGACGCGATCATGGCCTCGTCCAGAGACGCCGGGTTGCGGTAAATGTTGAAGTGGCGCAGCTGGTAGAAGCCGATGATCGTGAGCGCCGCGAAGGTGAATGCCGATGCGCCCGCGGCGAGCCCGTCGAGACCGTCGGTGAGGTTGACGGCGTTGGTGCTCCCGAGCATCACCACGACCGCGAAGATGACCCAGCCCACTCGGCTCAGCTGGATCCCGAGGGAGTCGAAGCGGGTAAAGGACAGGTGCGTGTCGACTCCGAGCCAGATCACACACGCCAACGCGAAGCCCAGGGCAACGAGCAGCTGGCCGATCAGCTTGGTTCGCTTGTTGAGCCCGAGGCTGCGCTGGCGGCTGACCTTGGTCCAATCGTCGAGGAAACCCACCAGGCCAGCTCCACACACCGTGAGGATCGCCACCAACCCGCGCGTCGTGAAGGTCCCCCGGACGTGCGCCACGGCATACCCCACGACGGCGGCGCCGATTATCGCCACGCCCCCCATGGTGGGCGTTCCGGCCTTGGAGAAGTGCCCCGCCGGGCCGTCCTCCCTTATCTGCTGTCCTATACCACGGCTTCGGAGCCAGTTGATCAGGAGCGGCGTACCGAGCATGGCCACTAGCAGTGCCACGCCGCCGGCCAGGAGCAGCCCGGTCACTGCTCATCCTCCGAGCGCAGGGGCCGGCGCGACGCGTGGATCCGAGCGAGGGCGTCGCGCACCACCTCAACGTCGTCGAAGGGCTCGAGGCGATCCCCGATCTGCTGGCCCGTCTCGTGTCCCTTGCCGGCGATAAGGACGACGTCGTCGGGTTGGGCGGTGGCCAAGGCGGTGGCGATCGCGGCCGCCCGGTCCGCCTCGACCACAACGTTGTCGCGTCGAGAAGCGCCAGCCATGATGGCCTCGATGATCGCGTACGGATCCTCGTGGCGGGGGTTGTCGGAGGTGACCACCGCCAGGTCGGCCAAGTTGGCCGCCACCTCTCCCATGAGCGGACGCTTCTGCGGATCCCGGTCGCCTCCTGCTCCGAACACGACCAGGAGCCGCCCGTCGCAAAGCTCGCGCGCCGCCTCCAGGGCCTGGCGAAGACCTTCGGGGGTGTGGGCGTAGTCCACCAGGACCGTGAACGCCTGACCACCATCTACGGCCTGGAACCGCCCGGGGACCTGCGTCACGGCGGCCAGGCCATCAACTACGGCCGGGTGCGGGACTCCGAGAGCCATTGCACACGTCGCCGCTCCCAAGGCGTTGTCGACATTGAAGCGGCCAGGCAGAGCGAGACGGAGTCTCTGGCCACGCCAGCTGAACGTGCTCCCCCGTCGCCCGAGCTCGAGCTCCGATGCGTCATCGAGGGACCAGGTCTCGATCGTCATACCGCTTGTGGCGATGCGATCCGCGAGCAGCGATCCCCACTTGTCGCCGGTGTTGATCACCGCTAGCTCGGTGAAAGAGCGCTCAAAGAGCCTGGCCTTCGCCGCGAAGTACGCGCCCATGCTCTCGTGGTAGTCGAGGTGATCCTGGCTGAGGTTGTTCCAGACAGCCGCAGCGAAGCGGGTGGAGTCGACGCGGTGCTGGTCGAGAGCGTGCGAGGAGACCTCCATGGCCACAGCGGCGACGCCTTCGCTTCGAAGCCGGCTCAGCCTGGCCTGCAGCTCAGGAGCCTCCGGCGTGGTACGGGTGCCGCTCAGAGTACCGAGCGTGGCGCTCGACCAGCCATGCGCGGCGAAGATGGACGCCAGGAGGGCGCAGGTGGTGGTCTTGCCGTTTGTCCCCGTGACCCCGACCACGGCCATGTGCTCCGAAGGTTGTCCCCAAAAGGCGCTGGCGAGGGCTCCCAGGCACCGCCTAGTCGAGGTGACCACCACCAGGGGAACCCCGAGATCGAGGTGTCGCTCCGCCACGACGGCGGCCGCGCCTGCGCCGACCGCAGAAAGGGCGAAGTCGTGCCCATCGCGCTGTGTGCCCGGGACGCAAACGAACAACCCCCCCCGCTGTAGCGACCGGGAGTCCATGGTCACCGACGTCACGTCGGTGCTGAGGTCCCCCTCGGTGGCGACGAGATGACCCGATGAGGGCAGCCCGGCTTCGTCGATCAGCGCGTCGAGGCGCATCGGCACTCAGGGCGCCGGCTGGCACCCCGGCCAGCCGGCTGCGGCGGGGAGAGCTCGCGTCGGCATCAGTTGCGCTTTGGGAGGGTGGTAGCGCCAGGAGCCCGGGAAGGCACGGCAGGCTTCGGACGTGGCGGCGACGAGGGTCCGCCCGTGGTGCTCGTCGTGGTGCTTGTCGTGGTGCTTGTCGTGGTGCTCGTCGTCGGCACCGGCGCGCCCGCAGCGCCACCCAGCAGGCCGGGCAGGGGCGTCCCCGCCACCTCGCCAGCGCCGGTCGCCGAAGCCGGTGTGGCCAGAGGGACACCGGGCGCAGGTCCCTGGGGGGGCTCCGGAGGGACCTTGAGCTCCTGCAGGGCGGCCCGCGCAATGGTGGCGAAGGTGGGGGCGGACGCAGCCGCACCGAAGTCCGGAGTGTCGTCGATGACCACCATGGCCGTGATCGCAGGCTTCTCGGCTGGGACGAAGCCGACGAAGCTGGCCACGTAGTGGCCGGTCTCATAGCCGCCCTTGGAGGGCACGAGGGCGGTCCCGGTCTTGCCGGCCACGGTGTAGGGGGTCAGGGCCGCCGCCTTGCCGGTGCCGACCCGGACGACCTCGTCGAGCATCGTGGTCATCTCGCGGGCCACCTCGGCCGACACGACCCGGTGGCTGACGGGAGCCGCGAGATCGTGCTCTTGTCCGGCGGAGTCGATGAAGCCGTGCACGAGGCGGGGCGCGACGTAGACGCCTCCGTTGGCGATGGTGTTGTAAGCCGCGAGCATCTGGACCGCCGTCACACCGATGCCCTGCCCGATGGGGACGTCGGCGATCGAGGTGCCCGACCAGTACGTGGGAAGGAGGCCCGCAGACTCGCCCGGGAACCCGATGCCGGTCTTCTTGCCCTCGCCGTAGGCCCCGATGTAGCTGACCAAGTTGGCCCTGCCCAGCTTCTGGGCTATCTGGATCGTCCCGATGTTCGACGAGTTGGCCACTACATCGGTCACGGTCCAGTGCTTGGTCCCGTGCGTCTCCGCGTCGTGGAACACCGCGTCCGAGACCGGGTAGCTGTCGGGGATCGTGAAAACGTCTGTGGGCCTGATCACGCCCTGCTGCAAGGCGGCAGAGATGGTGATGAGCTTGTTCACCGAGCCCGGCTCATACACCTGCGTGAGTGAGGTGGCCGACGCGGCTTCGGCTGGGAGCGCCTGTGCTCCGGTTCCCCCGGCGGGGGCCACGGCCGGCGCTGCGGTGCTGCCCGCGGAGGGCACCGCCAGCTCGGCGTCGGCCAGGATCTCACCTGTCGTGGTGTCCATCAGCAGCGCGATGCCGCTGCGGGCCTTGGCGGCGACGATCGCCTGCGCCAAGGCTGCTTCAGCCTGGTACTGCAGCGGCTCGTTGATCGAGAGCACTACGTCGTTACCCGCCGCCGGCGCCTGGTACTGGCGCAGGCCACCGGGAATCTGGCTGCCTTGCGGGTCGGTCTCCTCGATGAGCTTGCCGGGCCGTCCGTGGAGTTGAGAGTCGTACGCGGTCTCCATGCCGCCAAGCCCGCTTCCGTCGGTGCCGACCGCTCCTACGATCGGCGAGGCGAGTTGCCCCGCCGGATAGAACCGTTTCGGTTCCTGGAGGGTGTAGATGCCCTGGAGGCCGAGCTTCGACACGGCAGCCGCCGTCGCATCGTCGATGGTGCGGGCCAGGTAGACGAAGCTCGTGCCGGTGACCAGCTTTGCTCGGAGCACGTCGCTTCGCTGATGCAGCAGCGGGGCGAGGGCTGCAGCCTCTGCCGAAGGGTCGCCGACATGGTGCGGGTCCGCATAGATGCTGGTCTGGGGGATCGACATGGCGAGGTCCGCGCCGTTGCGGTCCAAGGTGGCCCAGCGCTCCGCGGGCAAGGCGCTCGTATGGATCCACTCCGCGTGCACGACGGCGAGGTACCCCTGGGCGGACACGCC
>JBPCRR010000375.1:0-2568 GCA_050996645.1 Acidimicrobiales bacterium
GTCTAGAGTGGGGGTCGGTCCGGGTGAGAGACGTCGGGTGTGTGAGGGGTTGAGGTCATGGCGGGATCGAATGCGTCGGTGGGTGCTCGTAAGCGGGCGCGGGAATCGCGGATCAAGCTGGACGCGGACAGGGTCGCTCGGGATGAGCGGATCGAGACTGCGACGGCGGAGTTCTTCACCGCGGATGAAGACCTGACGCGGGCGGTTGAACGGCTGGACCGGGCCAAGGCGCGGGCGGTCGTGAAACTGAGCGGTGAGGTGGGGTTGGCTGGTGGCGTGGTGTCAGCCTCTCGACTGGCCCGTCTCCACCGGCCGCCCCCCGAACCGGACGTGCGACTTTCACCGCATCCGGCTCTCCACACGTTCACGCCGGGCGGGCGTGTCCTGGTCGCGGTGCTGGGGTCCACGGCGTCGGGATGCGGTCTCCCCGGTAGCTGTAACGGGTGATCGTTACTGCTGCCGGATCGAACAGTCGTATCCCGTCGTGCTCCGGCCACCACCCGCGAACGGTGTAGCGGCGGCGCAACGACTTCCAGGACGCGCGGCGGTGCTTGTCCCGCAGCCACGCCAGTACCCGAGACCACGTGTAGTGGCGCAGGTAGCCGAACGTGGCGTTGGAGACCGCGTGCCGGAAGTAGGTGGTCCAGCCCCGCAGGGCGAGTTCCAACTGACGCAGAATCTCGCTCAACGGCTGGTTCGTGCCCTGCCGGGAGATCGCCTTGACCTTCCTCGTGATCGACGCGAGCGCCTTCTTCGAGGGGTAGGTGTAGACGTATCGTCTCCCGTCGCCCTGCTTGATCTGCCGCTGGATGCGGAAGCCCAGCAGGTCGAAACCGTCGTCGACGTGTGCGATCTTCGTCTTGTCCGGGGCCAGGCGAAGCCCGATCCCGGCGAGGACCGCCGCCACCGTCGCGTGCAACGCCTCGGCGTCCTCACGCGTCCCGTTCACCATGATCACGAAGTCGTCGGCATATCGCACCAGGCGATAGGTCGCCAACCCGTGACGGTGACGGCGGGCCCGATCGACCCGGGTGGCGCTGGTCTGCTGCCAGAGCTCGGCGAAGTGATCGTCGAGGTCCGACAGTGCCAGGTTGGCCAGCAGCGGAGACAAGATCCCGCCCTGGGGCGTGCCGGTCCGCGTCTCCCGACTGACCTGGTCCTCACCGAGGATCCCGGCCTTCAGGAACGCCTTCACCAGCGCGAGCACCCGCTTGTCCGCGACCCGTCGACACAACCGACCCATCAGGGCGGTGTGGTCGATGTTGTCGAAGCACGCCTCGATGTCACCTTCGAACACCCACGTGTAGCCGTTGCGGGCGAACATGTGCACCTCGGCGATCGCGTCATGCGCGCGCCGGTTCGGTCGAAACCCATAGGAGCACGGCTGGAAGCCGGCCTCCAGGATTGGTTCCAGGACGAGCAGCAAGGCAGCCTGAACGACGCGGTCTGCGGTGGCGGGGATGCCCAGGCGCCACTTGCCCGCCGACTTCGGGATCATCTTCTCGCGCACCGGCAGCGGAGCAAAGCTCCGCTGCTTCAATCCCACACGCAGGTCGGTGAGGAACGCGTCCACGCCGCGTCCGGCTTCGATCGAGCGGGCGGTCTGACCCGTCCACCCCTGCCGAACGGGCTCCCTTGTTCGCCCGGATCCGACTCCACGCCGCGAGCAGCGTCGCCGGATCCGCCACGAGGTTGAACAGGTCATCGAACCGGCGATCAGGATCATCGCTGGCCCAACGGTGCAGCTTCGTCTGGATCCCCAGTACCCGTGACCTGGCCTCTGCGAGGCTCGGCCACGACGCGTCGGTATTCACCGGCGACCTCCTGGCATGCCAGTCCGCGAACTGCGAACGTGCTGTCGCCCTTCCCCATGTGCACGGCTTTCCCGAGCTCGGAGTACTACGGCGACTCCGCCCCATCTCGGTCCCGTCAGCTGACGACGAGCCTGACCGCCGACCTGCTGGTTGCAGGTTCGGACGGTCGGAACCGAGACGGTTCCCATGTTCACTGTGTGCCGATCGATGAGGGCAGCGCCCAGCTCTTCCCCGACAGCCTCGCCACGAGTACGCCGCAGCCTTTCCTCCTGACCTCCAACGCCGACGTTGCTCTCCGACGTCGGAGTCGCCTCACCGTCAATAGGTTCGACGCACACTGCTGCCCGGCCCATATCCACCAGATTGGAGCCGGTTCCACGCTTACGGGGGTTCAACCACTGGTTCACTTGCGTTACGCATTCCCATCTCGCTAGCCGGGCCCGTACCGTCTGGCAGTACCGGCACGTCCCGTCGTTGTCGGGGCTGCTTGCCACCCTCCCCGGCGTCTCCCGGATCAGGCTGCCCCCAGCTTCACCGTGGTGCTGCGACACCCCGGCGGCGGTGGTCTCTCACCTCCGCTCGAACACACAGCGCCTCATGGCGCACCTTGACGACATGAAAAGCGTTCAACACCGCGATCGCGTCCTCGAGCTCGTCATCGAGGGCGTTCTTGTAGCCCTGGAACGGATCGAGGGTCGCGACCGTGATGCTCGCGCGGAACGCCTCGTTGCGTTCCTTCAGCCACTGCGCGTAG
>JBPCRR010000382.1:0-5119 GCA_050996645.1 Acidimicrobiales bacterium
GCTCGGCACTCACCTGGACCGACGAGTGGTCGCCCGAGTACTTGATGGCGTTGTCCACCAGATTGGACAGCGCCGAGACCAGGTCGCGCCGATCGCGGGGCAGCACCAAGCCGCGAGGGCAGCGGACGTGTATGGCGATGCCGCGCGCCGCCGCGACCACCCGCAGCGGCCCGACCGCGTCGGCCAGCACCGACTCGACGTCGACCGCCTCGCGCTGCGATGTCTCGTTGGCCTCCAGGCGCGACAGGTCCAGCAGATCGTCGATGAGCTGGGCGAGGCGCGCCGCCTCCATGGCGAGGCGTGACGAGAACCTGGACACGACCTCGGGGTCGTCCTCGCCATCGAGGGTCTCAGCGAGCAGGCCCAGCGCCCCCACGGGCGTCTTCAGCTCGTGGCTGACGTTGACGACGAAGTCGCGCCGGACGGCCTCCAGGCGCCGGCGCTCGGAGATGTCCTCGACCACCGCCACCGCGCCGAGCGCGCCGGCATCCCCCGAGAGGGTAACGGCGCGTATGAGCAGGTTGCGGCGAGAGGGGCCGTACAGCTCCACGATCTGCTCACCCTCATCGCCGGCAAGGGCCGCCCTCAGCTGCTCGGTGACCACCTGGTCGGCGAGGACTCCTCCATGGCGGTCCGCGGAGTAAGCCGAGGCTTCGGCGTTACGGTAGACCTCGTTGCCTTCGGCGTCGCAGACCACCACGCCTTCGCCCACCACCTCGAGCGCTCCACGCAGCTGGACCACGAGGCTGTCGCTTCCCAACGCGATGCTCTCTTGCGGGCGGCCCACTATCCCAGTCTGGCCCAACCGAGCAGCGACGGCGGGCTTCAGGATGTCCGCACCGCGAAGCGGGAGGTGATCAACCGGGCCACCACGGGCACCATCACAATCAGCGTGAGGGCTGCTGTCCAGGCCGTGTCGGTAGCCCCCTGGTAAGAGGACGACGAGGCGAGAGAAAAGATCTGCGCGGAAAGTGTCGTGTTGGCGCCGCCGAACACGTTCCAGTTGGCCCTGTCTGTGATGTAGCCGATCGTGAACAACAGCGGCGCGGTCTCCCCCGCAGCCCGGACGATCGCCAGCAGGCACCCGCTGGTGATGCCGGCGAGCGCGGCCGGCAGGACCACCGTGAGCACGGTTCGCGAGCGCGACGCCCCGAGGGCCTCGCTGGCCTCGCGCATCTCCTGGGGCACCAGCCGCAAGATCGCCTCGGTGGAACGGATGACGATCGGCAGCATCAAACAGGCGAGGGCGAGCGATCCTCCGATGCCGAGGAAACCGAACTTGAGGGTGAAAACCGCGAAGATGAACAGTCCCATGACAATCGACGGGACCCCCGCCATGACGTCGCTCATGAAGCGGATCACCCCCGAGAGGCGGTTGCCGGCCCCGTACTCCACGACGTAGACGGCGGCGAGAATCCCGAGGGGCACCGCGATGAGCGTTGCCCAGAACGTGATGATGATCGTGCCCACGACCGCCGGCCCCATTCCAGGGCCCCTGTGGCGTGCGGTCGGGATCGGCTTGGTGAAGAAATCGGGGCGGAACAGGTGGGCGCCTCGATGCACCACATCGAAGAGGACCGCCACGAGGGGCACCAGCGCCACGAGCAGGGCAACGGTGATCAACACCAGCGCCGTCGCGTTGCGAATCTTTCGCCCGCGCGCAACCGTGGAGGTCCGAAGGCTCCGGGCCCCCGGCGGGGAGCCACCGGGGCGCGGCCGAGAGGCAACCTCGAGGGACACTCACGCCCCCTTGGTGAGACGTTCGCCGCGCCGAGATGGACGTCCGGGCGGCGAAGTTGACTGCGACGGTCAGGACGAACAGCGCCACCCCGAGGCCGATCAGGGCCGCCTGGAACGGGACGTGGCCGCTGTTGCCGAAGTGTTGGACGACTCGCCAAACTGGTTGGCGATGACCGATGCGAGGGCGTCGCCCGAGTGGAACAGGTGCACCGAGAGCTGCTGGACCGAGCCGATCACCAGCGCCACGGCGATGGTTTCGCCCATGGCACGTCCCAGCCCGAGCATCACCGCGCCGACCACCCCGTTTCGGCCGTAACCGAGGATGGAGGTGCGGATCATCTCCCACCGTGTGGAGCCGAGCGCCAACGCGGCCTCCTTCTGGCCCCCCGGGACGGTCGCGAAGACCTCTCGCGTCAGGGAGGTGATGATCGGGGTCACCATCAACGCAACGATGAGGCCGGCCGTCATGTAGCTGCGGCCGTCGTTACCAGACAAGAACGTGTTGAGCACCGGAACGCTCGACACCGAATCGCTGATCCTGCCGTAGAAGCGACCGATCGGGGACGCCAGGGTACCGGCGCCCCAGAGCCCGTAGACAACCGAAGGCATGGCGGCGAGGACGTCGACCACGAACACGGTGGATCCCCGCAGACGCCGCGGCGCCACCTCGGTGAGAAACAGGGCGATCCCGAGGCTCACAGGCACCGCCACGATCAGAGCTATCAACGAGGTGATCAGGGTCCCGTAGATCAGTGCCAGGCCGCCGAGCTTGCCGTTCGCGGGGTCCCAGGTCTTCGACGTGAAGAACGTGGTGCCCTCGTAGCTGATGGCGCTCCAGGACTTGTTCAACGCCGCGAGGATGATCCCGAGCAGGATCAGCAGCACAAGCAGCCCGCAGGTCAGCGCCAGTACCCGGAAGCTGCGGTCTGCCCACTGGCGCCGGATCCCTTTCAACCCCGGCAGGTCGCCGGGATCGGGGGCGCCGGCACCGGGAGCGGAGATCGCCATGGGATCAGCCGAGCTGGCTCAGCTGGTCCACGGCTTGCTTCTGCAGCGACGCGGGCAGGGGGGCGAAGTTGTCCTGTTTGGCGATGTCGCCTTGGGCCACGCCGAGCAGGTACCCCAGGAAGCCCTTGAGTATCGCCGCCTTGGTTGGATCGCTCTGGGTCTTGTACACGATGATCCAGGTGGGCGACGTGATCGGGTACGCGTCTGGAGCCGGCGAGTTGGTGGGGTCATACGTCAGGTCGGCGTTGACCGTAGCTCCGGCTGCCGCGGCCGATGCGGACGCGAGTGAGGGGGTCACCACGTTGCCCGACGCGTTCTTCACCGAGGCGAGCGACAGCCCGCTGGCCGTGGCGTCGGAGAAGTCCACGTAGCCGATGGCTCCGCTCGTGGACTTGATGATGTTGGCCACACCGGGGTTGCCCGTGCCCGCCTGGCCGCCGGGCCAGTTGACCGTAGTGCCGCTGCCGACGGTCCAGTCCGTGGGGTCCGCCTTGGTGAGGTACTTGGTGAAGTTGGAGGTGGTGCCCGACCCGTCGGCGCGATGCACCGGGATGATCGGCTGGTTCGGCAGGCCCGGGTTGTCCGGCGCCAGGGCTGCGTCGTTCCAGTTCTTGATCGTCCCGTCGAAGATCTTGGCGATCTCCACCGGCGTGAGGGTCAGCTTCTTGACCCCGGTCAGGTTGTAGGAGAGGGTTATGGGCCCAACCACGGTGGGAAAGTAGAGGATCCCGCCTGGGTATTTGGACAGGTCCTTGACCAACGAGTCGGTCCCCGCGAAGTCGACGAGGTGGTTGGCCAGGTCGCTTTGACCCTTACCCGACCCACCGCCGGAGTAGTTGATCGTCACGCCGGAGTGCAGCTTGGTGAACGCCTGGATGGCGTCGTCGTCGAAGGGCTTCTGGAAAGTCGAGCCCGAGCCGTTGAGGGTGCCGCCGGGCACCGACGCCGTGGGCGGTACGCCGGTCGTCGCCGACGATCCCGGTGACGAGGTTTTGGAGGAGCCGCCGCACGCGCTTGCGATGAGGCCTAGGGCGACGAGCGACGTGGCCGCCATGCGGGTCCGCCGGGCAGTGGTGAACGTCATGGATCCTCTTCCTGGGTCGGGTGCCTTCCGCAGGCAAGCTAGGAGGCGAGGGTGAACGCCGGCACCACCTCAGGGTGAACAACGGCTGAACGGCGGATGAAGTTCTGGGAGAGACCCGCTCGGATGCTGCCCGCGAAGGCGCCCCGCTGTTGCCAACGCCTGCGGAACCGGCCACTATCGGTGGAGATGCCCGACGACACTGTTGTTCGCACCGTCCCCGAAACGAGGGCCCGCACCCGAATCGAGGTCGACCGCGACCGGGCGGCCGCGACGGGTCAGGTGATTTTCTCGATCAAGGGCATGTCGTTCCACTACGGCAGCTATCAGGCCTTGCGCGACGTGGACCTGGAGATCTACCGCAACCAGATCACCGCCCTCATCGGGCCCTCCGGCTGCGGGAAGAGCACCTTCATCCGCTGCCTGAACCGGATGAACGACCTGATCCCTGGGACACGGGTGAGCGGCACGATCTCCTACCGCGGAGAGGACCTCTACGACCCCGCGGTGAGCCCCATCGAGGTACGCCGTCGAATCGGCATGGTGTTCCAGCGTCCCAACCCCTTTCCCAAGTCGGTCTACGACAACGTGGCGTTCGGCCCACGCGTCAACGGAGCCAGGCGCGGTGACCTCGACGGCGTCGTCGAGGCCTCGCTGCGCCAAGCCGCCCTCTGGGACGAGGTCAAGGACAAGCTGAAGCAGAACGCCTTCGCGCTGTCGGGTGGCCAGCAACAAAGGCTCTGCATCGCGCGCGCCATCGCCGTCAAGCCTGACGTGATCCTGATGGACGAGCCCTGCTCCGCGCTCGACCCGATCGCCACCATCCGCATCGAGGAGCTCATGAACGCCCTCAAGGCCCACTACACGATCGTGGTGGTCACCCACAACATGCAGCAGGCAGCGAGGGTGTCGGACCGCACGGCCTTCTTGACGGCGGAGGTCGACGACGCCGGCAACCGCGTCGGTGTGCTGGTGGAGGTCGACCGCACCGACAAGATGTTCACCAACCCATCCGACCCCCGGACCGAGGGCTACATCACCGGCCGCTTCGGCTGAGACTGCCAGGGGCGAGGTCCAAGACCATCAGAGGCGCGCACACCTCCCCTCTGGGTGCTCGGCCAGATGGGCGATCTCGGCGGGGAGGCACGCTCGCGCGAGGTGGTCGATCGTGACGGTCTCGAGCACAGCGCGCGCCGCGGCCCTCACCGCTATCCAGACCTCCCCGAGCGACGCGGCCGCTCCGCTGTAGCGAAGGTTCTCTGGGCGCTCGCCGCGCACGCTGGCGAGCGG
>JBPCRR010000395.1:0-8521 GCA_050996645.1 Acidimicrobiales bacterium
CGCCGGGGCTGGCGGCGCCGTTGCCAGTGGACCCGGTTCCCGAAGCTGGCAGCCCGCTCGTCGCTCCGAGGCCCTGGGTCGCAGCCCCGCCGCCCGGGCCGGCCGCCGAGACGTTCTGTTCCGGCGCGACCGTGGGAACGAGAAGGGTCATGAGAAGGAACGCCGCCGCTATCACGACCGCGGGTCCGTACCCAAGGAGCAGGCGGCGCTCCGACGGTCGCAGCCTGCCTCCCACCGATGGGGTGATGCTCATGTCACAAGCCTCCTGAGTCTGGGCCGCGTGCGTCTGGGGCGGGTCCTCGAGCGTCGGCCGTAGGCGATGTCGGCCGCGAGCAGTCCGCTACCGATTGCGAGGACCACGCCTGCTGCTACGGTCCCGAGCCCCTTCCAACAACCCGGGTGGCCGGCGGGGCTGGAAGTGACGCAGTGCGCCAGGTACGCGCCGGCACCGGCTGCGCCGGCGGGAGACCCTCCGGCTGTAGCGGCACCTCCCGGCACGGACGGGATCGCTGCAGCACCCGGCGGCAGTGCGCTCGGGCCTGGCACGGGGCCCGCCGCGGACGTCCCTGCTCCCGGGATGGCGTCTCCCGGCGGCAGCGCGCCCGGCGCCAGGAGGTCGGCTCCACCGCTCAGCGGATTGGCGAACGGCGGCGGGTCCACCGTGCCAGCTGACGCACCACCGAGGTCCATGTCGATACCGCCCGCACCCTCTGCGGCACCAACCAAGACGTTGACCACCGTGTCGGTAGGGTTGGCGAGCTGGCCTATGAGGTTGCGGATATTGGAACAGTCCTTGCCGCCCGCGGACTGTCCGGCGAGGATCTTCTCGAGCGAAGCGATCGCACCAGTCCCTGGGGAAAGGACCGTGTTCTCCAGCGAAGATCCGGCGAAGTGGACCTGGAGGGGCCCGATCGAGACCGCGCCGGTGCCGGGGTCGGTCGACTGGGTGGGCATCACGAGGCTGATCCCGGCCGGGCCCAGGATGGCGTTGACCTGGCCGAGGGCGGAGGCGAGCGGAAGACTGCGCGGCAGGGCCAGCGGTATTCCGAGGGTGGTGATGGTGATGGCTCCGATGTCGAACGACGACGAGACGGCCCTCGTCGGTCCGGCGTGCTGACTGGCCTTCCAGGTCATCCCCCGGATGGCGACTGCGCCATCGGCGAAGGTTGCGTTCTCGGTCACCGAGGCGTCGGCCTCCTGGGCCACGCCGGCCACGTAGCGGACCGTGCTGGTGGACCTCCCGGTGATAGTGAGAGCTCCGTTGCCGATCGACTGCGCGAGCGGCGTCGTGGTAGCGGTGGCGTACTCGGGATTGGGAGACACCGCTACCGACTCGGTCCCGGGACCGGCCTGAGCCCCATTGCCCGGCAGGTTGCCGGGGGTGGTGGTGCTCGAGGGACCGGTCGCGGAGTCCGCAGTCAGCGGCTGGGGCTGCTTGTTTGTCGGCAAGGTGATCTGCCCGCAAAAGGGGCTGTTGCCGATTATGTAGCCAAGGCCGCCCAGGCTGACCGTCGCCGAGCTCGCCTGGGTCTCGGTTTGCTCGTAGGCGGCGATCGACTGCCCGAAGGTGGTCGTCAGTGACGCGCCACTGATTGCGGGGACGATCCCGAACACCGAGGAGTTTGCGCTTGCCTCCCAAGGCTGGACCGCCGCGGCAGCGCGAGCGTCTGGGGGCAGCGCTAGCTGGATTGCGATGAGGCCCGCGGCTCCGGCGGCCGCCACTCCGAGGAGGCAGGACCTTCGAGCTCGTCGTCGCCGGCGATCACTACTCCCCCGGCTCGGGTCAACCCGCAACTGATCCCCCGATCGCTCCCCACGTCGACCTCGCGCGACGACAATGCTTGTTCAGCTCAGCGGGGCGCAACTCGGGCCCGCTGGCCGTGCATCATTTCTACCCTGGCGACTTCGACACCCTCCAGGTCCCGCGAGTGCCCCGATCGTGCTCGCTTCGTGCAGGTGCGACCGGGCCGGGCGGCGAAGCTCCAGGGATGACGCGACGATCCTCGGCGGTCGTGCTCGCTGTGGGCTTTGTTGGCCTGGCGATGGGACTGGCAGTCCCTGCACACGCGATCGAACGCGGTGGCGCCGTCGCGCCCGGCCTTCCGGGACCCCTCGCGGGTAACCAGCGGCTTCCGAACGGCTGGAGACTCCACCCGGCCGGCACCCAGATCCTGACCCAGAGGGGCCCGACCGGTCTGACCTCGTCGCCCAACGGCAAGACGATCTACGCGGCGACAAGCGGCATCTTCGAAGAAGCGGTGGAGTCCGTCGACGCCACCACCCTTACCGCGGCGCCCACCCTCGTCGGCTCGGCATTCCAGGGGGTGGCGGCCGATTCGGGCGGCCACGTGTTCGTTTCGGGCGGCCCGGCCAATGCCGTCTTCAGCTACGAGGCGGCTGGCCCTGGTCTGATCAGCCTCAACGGGATGGGACCGGCGCCTTCCCAGCCGAGCCTGGCTCCAACGGTGGCCAACTACCCGGGGGCAATGGCGCTGGCCGGATCAACGCTCTACGTCGCGGGCACGCTGAGCGAGCCAGAGGCCTCGCTGAGAAAGCGGGGAGGCCCGTCCTGCCCGGCCAGTGACAAGGTGCCTGGCCATCTCGACACGATCTGCTCGGTGGTCACGGCCCTCGACGTCAGCAATCCGGTGTCGCCGAGGACCAAAGGCCTCATCGCCGTCGGTAGGGATGCGTTCGGCCTCGCGTGGCGACCGGCCAGCCACACCCTGTACGTGTCCAACTTCGCCGATCAGACCGATCCCGCTCGCGGCGGCCACGGAACGGTCTCGGTGGTCCAGGTCGACTCAGGCGCAGCGAGTGCGGGCCGCGAGATCCAAGCGGTCCCTGTTGGAGACGGGCCCGCGGGCATCGCCCTGTCCCCGGACGGGCGGCTCCTGGTCGTCGCCGACAGCGCTTCGGACCAGGTCAGCGTCCTTCCGGTGGCGCCCGATGGCACCCTCGGCGCCGTCCACCAGATCGACGTGCGCCTTGCCCCAGACGCCCCCCTCGGCACCTCCCCGCTAAGCGTCGCCTTCTCGTCGGATGGCCGCTGGCTCTACACCGCCCTGGCCGGGCTCAACGCGGTCGAGGTCTTCGCCGTGCACGGCGCCTCGGTGACTCCGATCCCCGAGAGCCTGTCCACCTCGTGGTCGGGCCGGACCCTCCGGCTGACCTCGCCGGCCACCTACGTGCCGACCGGCTGGTATCCCGACGCCCTCGCCGTCACGGCCGAGCCCTCCGGTCGCCCGGGCTCGAGGCTTTACGTCGCCAACCTGAGAGGAAACGGGGCGGGGCCCGGTCTCTACGAACAACTCGAGCCTCTGGTTGGCTCGAGCACCGAAGGGACGCTGTCGGCCGTCGACATCCCCGCAGATCCGACCGCACGTGAGGCCGCCTTCAGAGCCTGGACCGCCACCGTGGTGGTCAACGACGCCATGGCACCGGCGCTCGATCGCTCTTTGCAGGACCCCGCCCGAGACGCCTGCCTGCCAGTGGTCGTCCCCGGAAAGGGCAAGGTTTTGAGCGACTTGCTCTGCTCCGCCCAGCACGGCGGCCTCGATCCGAGCGCCGTCCACGTCGTGACGATCCTCGCCGAGAACAAGACCTTCGACGCTTACTTCGGCGACACGGCCTCCTCACTTCACGACAACGGCAGCCCCATCTACTCGCTTTATCCAGCGCCGGTCACCACCAACCAGCACCGCTTGGCTGCTCAGTTCACCCTGTCGGACAACTTCTGGAACGAGGGCGCCGAATCGTCGGTTCTCGGCCACAGCTGGTGGGCGGGCGGGATCACCACACCCGACAACGAGCTGACCTGGGGCCAGTCATATGACCAAGGGCTGCGGGGCAACCGACCCCGCGGGCAGTACGGGCCGGCCTCGACCGGGTCGTTGAGCGAGCTGTCGCTGGCCGGGCCGTCTGACCCGGAGGTTGCGGCCGCCGAGACAACGATGCTCGACCCGCCCCAGGTCCTCGCCGATGAAGCTGGTGGCGCGGGGCGGAGCGTTCGGGTGTTTGGCACCGACACGGGACCGCCAGGCTCCCCCTCGTCACAGAACCTGGTGCCACAGACCCAGTGGGGGGAGGGGCCGCAGTCTCCGGTCAACAGCGACTTGGGCTTCCCGGATGTCGACCGCGCCAACATCTTCCTCCACGGCATCACGACTTCCCACGCGTGGAACCTGCTACAGGGTCCGCCTCCCCCCACGTTCGGCAAGTCGATGTCCCTGCCCGCCTCATACAGGGCCGGCTACACCCTCGATGGGTGGACGGCCGCCTACCGGGCATGCATGGCACGCCAGGGCTCCACGGACGCGCGCTGCCAGGGGGCCTCGATGCCCAACTACACCTACCTGGCACTGCCGGAGAACCACACCTACGTGGTGAGCAACGTGTTCAATCCGCTCGATCCCACCCCCCAGTCAATGGTGGCCGACAACGACGCCGCCATCGGGCGCATCCTCGACGGTTTGTCGCACAGCCCGTTTTGGTCGCACACGATCGTGTTCATCTCCGAGGACGACAATCAGTTCACGGGCGACCACGTGGACATCCACCGCACCTTCCTACTGACAGCCGGCGGCCTGGCCCGCCAGCTAGGCCCGTTGGGGCAGGTGTCACACCAGCCAGGCAGCTTCGCCTCGGTGCTCAAGACCAGCGAGGTGCTCCTGGGGCTCAAGCCGCTGACCCTGTTCGACTGGATGGCCAGCCCCCTACAGGACGTGGTGGCCAACCGACCGGGCAACTCCACCTACCAGGCGGTCGATCCCGCCGTCCCCTTCCTCGGCGGTGGCCCCCTGCCCTGATCCCGCAGGCCGAGCGCAACCCTGGATCACCAAACCCTTTGCCTTCGATGAGCTCCTGGCCAGGATCCGGGCCGTCCTGCGCAATACGGTTCAGCCTTCGACCACGGAACTCGTCGTCGACGATCTCCGACTCGACCTGCTGGCCAAGGTGGCCCAGAGGGCAAGCAGGCGACCTTGCTCCACGGGAGTGGGCCATCCTCGAGTTGTTGCGTAACCCCACCCAGATCCTGTCTCGGTCCCAGACACTGAGCCACGTTTGGGACTACAGCTTTGATCCGGGATCCAACGTGGTCGACGTCTATGTGGGCTACCTACGCCGCAAGATCAACTTCCCCGGCACACCGCCGTTGATCCAGACCGTCCGCGGGGCAGGCTACCGGCTGAAGCATCCTGAGTCGTCCTGCCCAGCCAGGTGACACCGGCAGGGGAGAACCGCCGGTGTCACCTGGACGTGGTGCTAGTTGTTGGCGCCCGCGTCGGCACCCCCGATGTCAGGGCCACTCTGCGATCCGAACTGGACGTCCGCCCCGGGAGGGTCCTGGTGTCCGCCGGCTGGGTCGGCGTGGTTGTCGGGGGCCTGGCTGGCTGCCGGGTTGGCCGTCGTCGAGACCGCCTGGGTGGGAGCGGCGCGGGTTTGGGCGTGGGCGATGCCGATGCCGAGGGATCCGATCGCCAACCCACCGAGGCCGGTAGCCCCGATGGCGAGCTTCTGGGTCAATCGCATACTGTGTCTCCTTTGCTTGGATGCGTTCCGCTTTGGAACAAATCAAGCATGCGCTTTATGGCCTGAAGCGACCCTGAAGCAACCTGAAGAGGTGCCTTCCCAGGACAGAGATGACTGGTTCTGCGCGCTTCAGGGGGGTCGGAGTTGTCACGGTCCGTTCCCAGGACCGAGCAACAGGCCTCTCGCAGCGAAGTTGCCGGCGTTGACGAAGCCGTAGGCCACGACCATGAGACATGCGTTTGTCAGGTGCGATGTCGGGTTCGAGCCCGACAGCGCGCTCCGCGCCATGTGGTACAATAAGTGGTACCAGCGTGTTCGGGAGGTGATCCGATGGCCATCACGGCGAGTGAGGCCCGCAAGCAGCTCTTTCCCCTGATCGAGAAGGTCAACGACGATCGCCAAGCCATCGAGATCACGTCGAAGAGGGGCGATGCTGTCCTTCTGTCCAAGGCCGATTATGAAGCCCTGAGCGAGACCGCTTGGCTCTTGAGGGTCCCCGCGAACGCCCGCCGACTCCTGGAGAGCCTGGCCCAGGCACGCAACGGCCAGCGAGAGGAACACGCTCGCGGCTGATGCGACTCTGCTTCACGCAGCACGGCTGGGAGGACTACCTCCACTGGCAGTCGACTGACAGGGCGACCGTCAAGCGGCTCAACCGACTTCTCGATGACACCATCAAGGATCCCTTCAGTGGCATCGGCAAGCCTGAACAACTTCGCCATGTGCTGGGCGGCTGCTGGTCGCGGCGGATCGATGACGAACATCGCCTCGTCTACCTCGTGGATGGCGACGACATCGTCGTTCTCCAGGCCCGCTATCACTATGGAAAGTAGCCGGCCAGCCGGCCAGCCAGCGCGCTCGGAGGTGTCTGGGCGCTCGGAGGGATTCGAACCCCCAACCTTCTGTTCCGTATTCGGGCCTCGGTCGTCTTGCCCGTGCGTCCCTGTCGATATGGGCAGGTGGGGTGTCCAGTCTTGCCAGTGACGCCAAATCTGGCCCGTCCGCCGCCGTTCAGTAGCGAGTCAGTAGCAAGCAGGCAGCGCGAAAGGAGCCTCTCCGGCCTCCCCGTCCTGTCCCGAGGGGCACCTGCTTCTCGGGCAGGGTGAAGGCCCGAATCACTCATATTCGTCGAAGAAAGTGGGGTTGAGGGTGCCGTCCTCCTCGACGCGCTGTCGCACGTCGACTCCGAGACCGAACTCTCGCAGGAGATCAGAGAGCCGGTCCCCGTCGATCAGTTCCACTGGAGGAGCGCCGTCACGGGTGGCCTCCGTTTGGGCGTCACGCGTAAAGGAACCCGTCGTGATCAACAAGCCCTTCTCGCCCCGCCCGGCCATGGCTCCTCGGAAGTCTCGAACGGCGCTGGCGTGACGGCTCCTTTGTACCGCTTGCACTGGAAGTACA
Organism: Acidimicrobiales bacterium; assembly: GCA_050996645.1. Taxonomy (GTDB): domain Bacteria; phylum Actinomycetota; class Acidimicrobiia; order Acidimicrobiales; family Palsa-688; genus JBPCRR01. Next base: position 6,934 of record JBPCRR010000395.1, read on the forward strand.
CGGGGAACGAGACCAACGACAGTCGGTACGTTCCGATACCGTCGAGGCCTCCATCACCGCTTTTCCCCGTGACCGTCACGTTGACGAATCCGGCCTCTCGGAGGATTCGTTGAGCCAGGCGCTCGAATCCTTCCGGAGGCAGTCGTAGTAGCCGAGCTATCAGTTGGTCTCTCCAGTCGTTCTCTTCCTCGCCATCAACGGTGGCCTCGACAACGGAGGCCTGGCCGGGGCGTTTCGCGAGCCGTCGTTTCCTCAGCGACTCTCGCCACGCCTTCGTCTGCGCATGCATCTCTGCCTCGCTGAGCGAGCGTCCCTGCTTGGTAACTGCCCATACGCCGCGAGACGAGTTCTCCATCGCGCCGACACCTTTGAGGTGCGTTCGCGCCCAGTGGTGCGACACGGCGCGACGGCGCGAGACACGATTGTTGGGTTCTTGTTGGCTTTCTGAGCGGGAGAGTTCCTGCCCACCTCACGCCGATGGGACCGATCTTCGATCCAGCCGCCAGCTGTACGATGACGGTCGTGACCGTGGACGGGCACTCGATGGACTCAGACTCCGAGTCGGATGGTGGCGCTCCTACTACTTCGGAGTACGTCCGGACACTGCGGATGCAGGCCGGCCTCGACACCGCCGAGGTTGCTCAAAGGGCAGCCGTCACCCAACAGTGGTTGGAGCGTTTCGAGGCCGGACTTGTCGAAGAGGGTCTCAACTACGACCTGCTAATGAGCCTCGTCCGCGCCACACAACCGCCCAGACCCGATTGGTGGGACAGCGGACACGAACACGATCTGCACCTGCCTCCCGACGCCGTCCGGAACAGGGACAGAAACCGTGGATACTGGGAGAAGATCGAACAGGTGCGCGCCCACAACCGCGAGGTTGGGGATGCATGACCGAACGCGGGAACGAGAACCTCAGCGAACTGTGCCAAGCACTCAACCAAAACGGCGTTGACTACCTGATCTTCGGGAGCTTCGCCGGGCGCCTTCAGGGTGCCGACCTGCAGACCATCGATGTGGACGTCGTGCCAGAGAGGTCCGAGGAGAACCTGCAGCGTCTCTGCCACGCGCTCAATTCCCTTGGTCCTCGGTGGCGCGTGGACGACGTCTCGCCGGGGCTGCGCATCGACGGCGGACGGCTGGAGCCACGCCATGTGATCGGATCATCAGTAGCGCTCGGGCTCATGACCTCCGCCGGCCTGGTGGACGTCGTCCTCAAGCCAAAGGGCTTCGAACGTGGCTACGACGACTTGGCTCAATTGGCGATCACGATCGAGATCGGCGGAACAACCGTTCGGGTCGGAGCCCTGCGTGACCTTATTCGGTCGAAAGAGTTGCTTGGTAGAGAAAGGACCGAGAACACCTACCCTCGCTATTGGCTCGGCAGGCGGAAATGGAGCTTGAGAGGAACCGGTCCCACGGCCCGGAGGACGACAGGGGACCAGGACTCGATCTCGGCTTCTAGGGGACCTTGGGCTCGACCGACGGCGCAGGCCAGACCAGAAGACTTCAGGTGGGTGCCAGCGCGCTCGGAGGGATTCGAACCCCCAACCTTCTGATCCGTAGTCAGATGCTCTATCCGTTGAGC
>JBPCRR010000403.1:0-3754 GCA_050996645.1 Acidimicrobiales bacterium
ACGGCCTCGTGGTGGGTGGCGTGGGTGCGCTGCCAGTCACGTAACAGCACCTTCTCCTGGTGGCGGACCCGCAGCAACCGGACCACCGAGACCGGGATCAGGAACGCGAAGCGGCAGGTGTTCCAGAACCCGACGATGAAGAACAGGTTGACCCACCCCGGCCCACCGTCACGGACGATGGTGCCGGTGGCGACCATCAGCAGCCCGTACACCACGACCCCGGCGAGGCCGACAAGCGGCCCCCACTTGATCCCGATGCGGGTGTGGACGCGGCGGATGACGATGTTGCTCGGGCAGAGCCGCTGCGCCAGACCGTAGAGGCGGGCGCTGAGCGCCCAACTGGCTGCGAAGATCATGACGGCCCTCTTTCTGGTCAGACACGCCAAGGCGCGTCAGTTGGGGAAGCGGCAGTCCAGAAAGAAAGGCAACCCAGCCGAAGCGGGTGCGGCGCCGAAGCGTCGATGACATTAATCTGCCAACACCCAGGATAGCGCCGCTGCCAGCCGGATGGAACTGCTCGATTGGTGCGTGGAAACCGTGCCGGCGCTGACCGTCATCGGCCGAGGTCGCGGCCCGAGTCGATCTGCTGCGCCGGACCGTGCCGGCGCCTGGTCTCGTCGCTGGCGGTCGCCTGCGCTCGACGGGCGGCGGCATCAGCGCGCTGGTGGTCGAGCCGTTGGCCCTGGCCGGCCGGCACCGGGCCGAGCGGATCGGGGCGGGTGATGCCGTGGCGGTCGCGATAGGCGGCGATGGTGCGAACGTGCTGCTCCCAGGCCGCACGTCGGGCCGGGTCGGTGGGTGGCGGTCCGAGCCGCCGCACCCACGACTGGGCCGGTTGGATGGCTCGGCTGGCGAGCGCAGTAGCGCGCTGCTCGATCAGAGCGCGACCCCGCGAGCCGCAACGCCGCCCGGCCGGCCGCCGAGCAGGCGACGGCCGAACACGACGGCCTCGGCCGCTGATCGCCATGAGCGACCAGCCTCCCGAACCGCCCAGCGACCGTCCCAACGACTGGGCCAACGACCCCGATGGCAGTCTGGAGCCCGAGCCGGACGAGATCACCGCCGAGACCGCAGCCGACGAAACCGACGTGCCGCACCCGGTCAACTGGCGGACCCTCACGGGCGAGGACGCCGAGTACGAGTGGCTGGCCCTCAATGAGTGGGTCGATTGGCTGCGCCACGAGTTCGGTCTGCCCGCCTCGATCATCCCGCCCTACTGGCATCGCCACCCCGAGCTGGTGTGGGAGCTGTCCGCGCTGCACCTGCACTGGCTCGGCGCCTACGACCCCGCCCAGCACGCCTCCGCCCCGATCGGCTGGCTCGGCGACTTCCACGTCGCCCAAACCCGCCTACGGGAATGGGTCGCGCTGTCCGGGACTCGCCTGGACCGCGACCGGCCGACGCGGCAGACGATCTGGCCCGGCGAGCAAGTCAACCCGCCTGCGCCGGAGGTGGCGATCGTCAATCGCGACGAGGATTTCGTCGCGTTCGTGATCGCCGACGTGAACCGCCGCGCCCTGGCCGAAGCCGAGTTCCTTCGCCGGGACGAGCCCGAGGCCGAGGACCGCTCATGACGGCCCCGAGGCAGCGCCGCCGTTCGGCCGGCAGGCCGGAGCCGAGCTGGCGGATTCGGGCTGTCCGGCGTGACCCGCTCGACCCCCGGCTGCTGGCACGTCTGTTCATTCAGATGGCCTTGGACCGCGCCGAAACCGAGCACCCGCGGGCCGGCACCGCGACCGAGGCCGGACACCGCGCGTCCTGACCCGCCCGGCCCGCGCTCCGCTTGTCGGTCAGGCGGAGGCGGTATTCTGGAGGGGTCACGCTGGCCTGGCCGGTGTGGTAGCAGAGCAATGTTTCGGCACATCTTCGGGATGTGTCCGCCCCTCTCGTCGGGGCCTACCTTTCAGGACTGACTACCCACGGATTTGCGGCTCGGTCGGCTCACCTGAGCAAACCGACGAGAGGAACATCCGATGCCGAAACGATCCAGTCCCCGCCCCGGCGGTCAAGCGGTAGCCGAGGACGGCGCGCTGGCCGTCTCTTACCTGCGGTTCTCCACCAAGGAGCAGGCCGAGCGCGGCGGCCGTGACGAGGGGTTTTCGCTGCCGGCGCAGCGCGAAGCCAACCAGCGCAAGGCCGAGAGCCTGAACGCCGTGATCGTGGAGGAGTTCATCGAGCCGGGCGAGTCGGGCACCAGCACCGACCGGCCCGCCCTGCAACGCCTCCTGGCCTACGTCAAGACCCATCCGGTCGCGTACTGCATCGTCCACAAGATCGACCGACTCGCCCGCAACCGACTCGATGACGCGATGATCCACTACGAGCTGCGCCAGGCTGGCGTGATGCTCGTCTCCGCCACGGAGAACATTGACGAGACGCCCTCCGGCATGTTGGTCCACGGGATCATGTCCTCGATCGCGGAGTTCTACAGCGTCAACCTCGCCACCGAGGTCACCAAGGGCATGGTCCAGAAGGCCGCCGCGGGCGGCACGCCAACCAGAGCCCCGGTCGGCTACCTCAACGTCCGCAAGCGTGACGAGCTGGGGCGCGAGATTCGCACTGTGGAGGTGGACCCCGAACGTTCCCCGCACGTGATCTGGGCGTTCCAGGCATACGCATCGGGGAACTGGACGACCTCGATGATCCACGAGCAACTGATCGCCCGCGGGCTCACCACTCTCCCGACGCCGCGCCGTGCCGCCAAGCCGTTGGCGCTGTCGTCGGTGCAGCGGATGCTGACCAACCCGTATTACAAGGGCGACGTGACCTACAAGGGCGTCACCTACGCCGGCGCCCACCAGCCGATCGTCCCGACCGAGGTCTGGTACCGGGTCCAAACGCTGCTGGCCGCGCACAACAGCGCCGGGGACCGCCGCCGCCGCCACGACCACTACCTCCAGGGCACCGTCTACTGCGGCGCCTGCGGATCACGGCTGATGATCTCCAACGCCCGCAGCGCCCGCGGCCCCATCTACCCCTACTTCGTCTGCGCCGGCCGGCACGCCAAGCGCACCAACTGCACCCGACCGGCGATCCTCATGGGCACGGTGGAGCAGCTTGTGGCCGACCACTACAAGGCCATCCAGATACCCCCCGACGTGCGCCGGGCCATGCTGGGGATGCTCGATGAGGAGTTCGCCGCGCTGCACGCCTCCAGCGAGGCCGAGCGCCACCAGCTCACCGTCGAGCGTGACCGCATCCAAGACCAGCGGCGCGCCAGCCTCCAAGCCCACTACGCCGGAGCGCTCCCGCTCGACCTGCTCAAAGAGGAGCAGGACCGCCTCGCCCACAAGCTCGACCTCGTGACCGCCAGGCTGGAAGCCCTGGACACGACCTACGAGGAAGCTCGCACCCACCTACAGGAGTGCTTGGCGTTGGCCGGGGACTGCCACAGCGTCTACGCCTGCGGATCGGACACCACCCGGCGGATGGCCAACCAGGCGTTCTTCACCCGCATCTACCTCGACGCCGACGACCAGATCACCGCCGAGCCAACCCCGTCCTACCGGCTCCTGCTCGACCCCGCCGTCCAGCGCCAGGCCCTCACCTGGGCCACCCTGCACCACAACGGAAAGAAGCGTCCCACCCGAATCCCCGCCTCTCAGGACGAGGGTTCGAGTAAGACGCATCAGGTGGAGCTAAGGGGACTCGAACCCCTGACCCCCTGCTTGCAAACAACAGGCAGCCCGTCCACCCGCGTCCATTCCTGCAGGTCACCGTCCTCGAGCGTGCGCCCGCGCCCCGGTGGATCCGC